>DATMZZ010000234.1:0-4701 GCA_035573175.1 Allostellaceae bacterium | reverse complement strand
GGCCGTCATGCACCTGGCTGCCCGGCGACTTACCATTGACGAGATCGTCGTTGCGCACCATGCGATGCTCAGGCACGAAGACGCCCTCGGCGACGACGCTCTTGCTGCCGGTGCCGCGCAGCCCCATCACGTTCCAATCGTCGATCACTTTCACATCGCTGATCGGCAGCAGCAGAAAGCGGAGGTCGGGGATCGGCGGCTCGGTCGACAGCATGCCCGCGAAGGCACCGAGGATCATCCATTGCGCGTTGTCGACGCCGGAGCAGAACGACCATTTGCCCGAGAGTTTCACACCGCCTGGCGCCGGCTCGATCTTGCCCGAAGGCGCGAAGCTCGACGCCGACAGCGTGCGATCCTTCGCCCAATATTCGTGCTGCGCTTTTTCGGGAAAGAGCGCGACGAAGAGATCGTGCACGCCCATCACCGTCCATACCCAGCCGGCGGAGCCGTCGCCGCGCGACAGTTCCGACGCGACCTCGAACGCGGTGTCGACGCGCACTTCCGGGCCGCCGAATTTTTTCGGCTTCAGCAGATAGCAAAGCTCCGCATCCCAGAACGAGGCGATCGTCTCGGCGGGAATGCGTCGCGCGTCGCCGGTTGTCTGCGCCCGCTCGCGCAAAACCGGTGCGAGCTTGCGCGCACGCTCGATCAGCGATTCGCGGCTGTACGAAGTGGTCGATGCCATGGGCTAGCCTCCCTCCCTCAACCCTTATCGATTCATCATATCACATTAACCAACTGCGTCGCTGTGCCGCGTCGCTGAGTCGAGCGAATAAGCATTGACGGCTCGGCACTATCTGATAGTTTCCGCGGCGGGACACGCCCCCCCAACGGGGCGCAACTATTCTGGAAGGAATAGCCATCATGAAGCCGCAACGCCGGCCCGCCTGCCCTAATTTCTCCTCTGGTCCTTGTGCCAAGCGCCCCGGTTACTCCGTGACGGCGCTGCAGAATGCGCTGTTCGGGCGCTCGCATCGCTCGAAGCTCGGCAAGGCGCGCCTCAAGGAAGTCATCACCCGCTCGCGCGAACTCCTGGGGATACCCAAGGATTACCGTCTCGCCATCACGCCGGCCTCGGATACGGGCGCGGTCGAGATGATCCTCTGGTCGCTGCTTGGCGCGCGCGGTGTCGACGCGTTGACCTGGGAAAGCTTCGGCGAAGGCTGGGTCACCGATATCGAGAAGCAGCTCAAGATCAAGGATCTGCGCGTCTTCCGCGCGCCTTATGGTCAGATTCCCGATCTCTCGAAGGTCGATACCGATCGCGACGTGGTCTTCCCGTGGAACGGCACGACCTCGGGTGCGCGCATCCCGAATGGCGATTGGATCAAGTCCGATCGCCAGGGTTTGACGATTTGCGATGCGACCTCCGGCGTCTTCGCGATGGATTTGCCGTGGGAGAAGCTCGACGTCGTCACCTGGTCCTGGCAGAAGGTGCTGGGCGGCGAGGCGGCGCATGGCATGCTCGCGCTGTCGCCGCGCGCGGTCGAACGGCTCAACACCCACACGCCGCCCTGGCCGATGCCGAAGATTTTCCGGCTGACGAACAAGGGCAAGTTCAGCGAGGGCATCTTCGCCGAAGAGACCATCAACACGCCGTCGATGCTCGCGGTGGAAGATGCGATCGACTCGCTGAAATGGGCGGAATCGATCGGCGGCTTGCCGCAACTCCGGGCGCGCTGCGAGAGCAATCTCGCGACCATCGCCGCTTGGGTCGAAAAGACTCCGTGGGTCGACTTCCTGGTCGAGGATCCGAAGGTGCGTTCCTGCACGTCGGTGTGCTTGAAGATCGTCGCCGAGGGTTTCGACAAGCTGCCCGCCGATCAGCAATGGGCCGCGGTCAAGAAGATCGAAGCGCTCCTCGATGCCGAAGGCGTTGCCTACGACATCGCCGGCCATCGCGATGCGGTGCCGGGCCTGCGCATCTGGTGCGGCGCCACGATCGAGCGCAGCGACGTCGAAGCGCTGCTGCCCTGGCTCGACTGGGCTTTCGCCGAAGCGAACCAAGCCGCCGCCGCGGCTTAACCTATTCTCTGTAACGCCTTTACGGACGAGGAGTCTCTCCTATGCCGAGAGTCTTGATTTCCGACGATTTGAGCCCGCGCGCAGTCGAAATTTTCAAAGAGCGCGGCGTCGACGTGACGATGAACACGTCGCTGACGCCCGATCAGCTTAAAGCAGAGATCGGGAAATATGACGGTCTCGCCGTGCGCTCGGCGACGAAGGTGACGAAAGCGGTTCTCGAAGCCGCGAAAAATCTCAAAGTCGTGGGCCGCGCCGGCATCGGCGTCGACAACATCGACATTCCCGCGGCGACGGCGCGCGGCGTCGTGGTGATGAACACGCCTTACGGCAATTCGATCACCACCGCCGAGCACGCGATCGCACTGATGATGGCGCTGGCGCGCGAGCTGCCGGCCGCCGATCGCTCGACCCAGGCCGGCAAATGGGAGAAGTCGCGCTTCATGGGCGTGGAGCTCACCGCGAAGACGCTCGGCATCATCGGCTGCGGCAATGTCGGCTCGATCGTCGCCGACCGCGCCCTCGGCCTGAAGATGAAGGTCGTGGCATTCGATCCGTTCCTGACGCCGGAGCGCGCGGTCGATCTCGGCGTCGAGAAGGTCGAGCTCGACGATCTCTTCGCGCGCGCCGATTTCATCACGCTGCACACGCCGCTGACCGATCAGACCAAGAACATCATCGACGCGAAAGCCATCGCCAAGATGAAGAACGGTGTGCGCATCATCAATTGCGCGCGCGGCGGCCTCGTCGTCGAAGAAGCGCTGAAAGCGGCGCTCGATAGCGGCAAGGTTGGGGGCGCCGCGATCGACGTCTTCCCGATCGAGCCGGCGAAGGAGAACATCCTTTTCGGCAATGCGCGGCTCATCGCGACGCCGCATCTCGGCGCGTCGACCAACGAGGCGCAAGAGAATGTTGCGCTGCAGGTCGCCGAGCAGATGGCGGATTACCTGATGACCGGCGCGGTCGTGAACGCGCTCAACATGCCCTCGCTCTCGGCCGAGGATGCGGCGCGGCTGAAGCCTTATCTGACGCTCGCCGAAGAGCTCGGCAGCTTCGCCGGCCAGATCACCGATGTCGGCCTCTCCAGCGTCGCGATCGAATATGCGGGGCATGCCGGCGAGCTCAATGTGAAGCCGCTGACCCAGACCATCCTGGCGGCGCTGCTGCGGCCGCAGCTCGACACCGTCAACCTGGTCAACGCGCCGGCGCTCTGCAAAGAGCGCAACATCAAGATCGAAGAGACGCGTTCCACCGACGCGACCGATTACCAGACCGTCATCAAGGTGACGGTGACCTCGGCCAACAAGCACCGCAGCGTTGCCGGCACGCTCTTCGGCGGCGACAAGCCGCGCATCGTCGCGATCGAGGATATCTCGCTCGAAGCCGAACTCGGCCCGACCATGCTGTTCGTGCGCAATCAGGACAAGCCGGGCTTCATCGGCAATCTCGGCCGCACGCTGAGCGAGGCCGGGATCAACATCGCGACTTTCCATCTGGGCCGCAAAGCCGCGGGCGAGGATGCGATCTGCCTCGTCCAGGTCGACCAGCCGCTCGACGAGGCCGTGCTGGCCCATGTCTGCGCGCTGCCCAATGTGGTGCAGGTGCGGCAGCTGCATTTCTGAGCGGTTCCCCCTCACCCTCCCGCTGACGCGGGCCCCTCCCTCTCCCCGGCGGGGAGAGGGTTGGGGTGAGGGGGGCTCGCGCCCGGGTATTTCGTTTGCTCGTCGCGAGCAAACCCGCTATCCCGGCTGCATGCCCGGTCCGTCGAACGACAATTTGCACAAGGCGTTGCTGCCGCAGGGTTTGCGCGACCTGTTGCCGCCGGATGCCGAGGCCGAGGCGGAGGCCGTCGGCCGGCTGGTCGCGGTGCTGGCGGGCCACGGCTACGAGCGGGTGAAGCCGCCGCTGATGGAATTCGAGGAAAATCTCCTCTCCGGCGCCGGGGCGGCGATGGCGCCCGAAACCTTCCGGCTGATGGATCCGATCTCGCAGCGGATGATCGGGCTGCGCGCCGATATGACAACCCAGATCGCGCGCATCGCCGGCACGCGATTGGCGAACGCGCCGCGGCCGCTGCGGCTTTGCTACGCCGGTGAGGCGTTGCGTGTGCGCGGCAGCGACATGCAGCCCGAGCGCCAGATCGGTCAGGTCGGCGCCGAGTTGATCGGCAGCGATGCGATTGCTGCCGATATCGAAGCGGTGACGCTCGCCGCGGAAGCGTTGACCTCGCTGGGCATCGACGGGCTTTCGGTCGATCTCACCTTGCCGACCTTGGTGCCCGCGGTATGCCGCGCGGCCGGGATTTCCGGTGCGGCGCTCGACGAGCTGCGCCGCGCGCTCGATCACAAAGATGCGGCTGCGGTTAAGGCCGCGGGCGGCCAAGCGGCGGCCGTGCTGCGAAAGCTGCTGTCCGCGGCCGGCGCGGCGGCACCGGCCCTCAAAGCCATGACCGCGCTCGATCTCGCGCCTGAAGCCGCAACTGAGCGTGCGCGCTTGGTGGCGGTCGCGGAGCAGCTAACCAAGGCGATGCCGTCGCTGGCGATCACCATCGATCCGGTCGAGAATCGCGGCTTCGAATATCACACCGGCGTCAGCTTCTCCTTCTTCGTGCGCGGCATCAAAACCGAGCTCGGCCGCGGCGGGCGCTATCGCACCGATAATGGCGGTGCGGGGAGTGGC
>DATMZZ010000233.1:0-8144 GCA_035573175.1 Allostellaceae bacterium | reverse complement strand
CGCATTTGCAACGACTGCATGAAGGCGTGCATCTACCAGCGCCAGGAGCCGGTGGATATCCCCCAGATCGAGACCCGCACGCTCAAGGACGTGCTGGCGCTGCCCTGGGGCTTCGAGATCTATTCGCTGCTGACGCGCTGGAACCCGCTGGATCTGCGCCGTCCGATCCCGAAAGCCGAGAGCGGCTACAAGGTGCTGGTCGTGGGCCTCGGCCCCGCGGGCTTCACCCTCGCGCATCATCTGATGAATGACGGGCATCATGTCGTCGGCATCGACGGGTTGAAGATCGAGCCGCTGCCGCAAGGCTTGGCGGGCAAGGATTTCCGTCCGATCCGCGATATGGACGAGCTGCGCGAGAATCTCGACGATCGCGTGATGGCGGTTTTCGGCGGCGTCGCCGAATACGGCATCACCGTCCGCTGGGACAAGAACTTCCTCAAAGTCATTCGGCTGTTGATCGAGCGGCGTTCGCAATTCGCGATGTATGGCGGCGTGCGCTTCGGCGGCACCATCACCATCGACGACGCGTTCGCGATGGGCTTCGATCATATCGCGCTCTGCGCCGGCGCCGGCCGGCCGACGGTCGTGCCGATGAAGAACGGCTTGGCGCGCGGCGTGCGCCAGGCGTCGGACTTCCTGATGGCGCTGCAATTGACGGGCGCGGCCAAGACCTCGAGCCTCGCCAATCTCACCGTGCGGCTGCCGATCGTCGTTATCGGCGGCGGCCTTACCGCGATCGATACGGCGACGGAATCGCTCGCCTATTACGCGGTGCAGGTCGAGAAATTCCTCGGCCGCTACGAGACGCTCGTCGCAGAGCGCGGCGAAGCCACGGTGCGCGCGAGCTGGAACGAGGAAGACAAAGAAGTCGCCGCCGAGTTCATCAGCCATGCCAAGGCGATCCGGCAGGAGCGCGAGGCAGCCAAGCGCGAAGGCCGCGCGCCCAATATCGGCAAGCTGCTCGATCAATGGGGCGGTGCCACCATGGCCTATCGCCGCCGGCTGATCGATGCGCCGAGCTATACGCTGAACCACGAGGAAGTGGCGAAGGCGATGGAAGAGGGCATCCGCTTCGCCGAATGCCTGGCGCCGGAAGAGGTGAAGATCGACCGCTTTGGCCATGCCGAGGCGCTGGTCCTCTTGAGCCACAAGGTCGAGGACGGCACCGGCAAGATCATCCCGACCGGCGAGCGCGTGACCCTGAACGCGCGCACGATCCTGGTCGCCGCCGGCACGACCCCGAACACGGTGCTGGCGCGCGAGGACAAGCAGGTCGAGATCGATGGCCGTTTCTTCCAGGCCTATGACGAAGCCGGCAACAAGGTGAAGCCGGAGCGCGTCGCCAAGCCCGATAAGGTCGAAGTGCTGATGCATCTGCGCGAAGACGGCCGTGCGCTCAGTTTCTTCGGCGATCTCCATCCGTCTTTCGCCGGCAATGTCGTGAAGGCCATGGGCGGCGCCAAGCTCGGTTATCCGGTGGTGAGCCGCACGCTCGCCAAGCGCAAGCCCGAAGGCCCGGCGCCACAGCAATTGCTCGCAACGCTCGATGACGAGCTGCGCCCGCGCGTCCACGCCGTGGTCGAGCTCGCGCCGAAGATCGTCGAGGTGATCGTGCGCGCGCCGAGGGCGGCCCGCGCTTTCCATCCCGGCCAATTCTACCGGTTACAGAACTACGAGAGTTACGCGCCGAAAGCGTATGGCACCTCGCTGGCGATGGAAGGCCTCGCGCTGACTGGCGCGACCGTCGATCGCGAGAAAGGCCTGCTCTCGACCATCGTGCTCGAGATGGGCGGCTCTTCCGATATCTGCTCGATCCTCGAGCCGGGCGAGCCTGTCGTGCTCATGGGCCCGACCGGCACACCGACCGAGACACCCGGCGGCGAGAACGTCGTGCTCGTTGGCGGCGGGCTCGGCAATGCCGTGTTGCTGTCGATCGGCACGACCTTGCGCGAGCGCGGCTCGAAAGTGCTCTATTTCGCCGGCTACAAGAAGCCGCAAGACCGCTACAAGGTGCGCGAGATCGAAGCCGGTGCCGATTGCGTCGTGTGGTGCTGCGATACCGCGCCGGGCTTCACGCCGGGGCGGCCGCAGGACAAGGCCTTCGTCGGCAACATCGTCGAGGCGATGCTCGCCTATAACGCCGGCGCGCTCGGCGATCAGCCGATCGCGCTGAATTCGGCCGACCGTCTCATCGTCATCGGCTCGGACGGCATGATGAACGCAGTGGCGCGTGCGCGCGAAACCTCGCTCAAGCCGCATCTCAAGCCCGGCCATCACGCGATCGCGTCGATCAACTCACCGATGCAATGCATGATGAAGGAAATCTGCGCCCAGTGCTTGCAGGTGCAGAAGGATCCCGCGACCGGCGAGGAAACCGTCGTCTTCTCCTGCTTCAACCAGGATCAGGGACTCGATCGCGTCGATTTTGCCGGCCTGCGCCAGCGCCTGACGCAGAACAGCCTCGAGGAGAAGCTGACGGCGCTGTGGATCGACCGCTGCCTCAAGCAGCTTGGCATGCGAGAAGCGGCGGAATAGCGGCCGGCTTTGGTTAACGGATTCGAATGCGGCGACACGACGCCGCAAAACCGCCATCCGCTAAATGAATTTTAATTCGAAAACCTCATAACTTGGCCGTATTCGATTGCCATATAGGCTGCATAGCCAAGGATGGGTTCGATCATGGCCAATGCGACACCCGAAGAGCTGGCGAAGGACTTTGCGCGCCGCTGGCTTTCGCACGAATCTCAAGCTGTGCGCGAAATCGGCGAGCGTGAGTTGCTGAAGATGATCCGCCAGGCGGCTGGACAAGCTGAGCCGCCGAACGGTCAGAGCCGCGCGGCCTGATCGGCCGTACGCGTCTTATTGTCCTAGTCGAGCATACGTCGCCAGCCGCGCGTTCCGAGCGCCTCTAATGGCCGGAAGCGCGATTTGTACGACATTTTCGCGCTGCCCTCGATCCAATAGCCGAGATAGACGTAAGCGAGCTTCTTGCGCCGCGCCTCGTCGATGAGCGCGAGCACCAGCAGCGTGCCGAGGCTGCGCTTGCCGTATTCCGGATCGAAGAAGCTGTAGACCGCCGAAAGCCCATCATCGAGCGGGTCGTAGAGCCCGGCGCCGTAGAGCGTGCCGTCGGCGGCGCGCAGCTCGATCATCTTGGTCGCGACCGGGCTGTCTTCGATCATCGCCTGGTAGTCGCCGAAGGTCATCGCCGCCATGTCGCTGTCGGCATGGCGCGAGCGCTGATAGCGCTGGAATAGACGGAATTGCTCGAGCGTCGCATCGGCCTCGAGCGGCCGCGGAAAGAGATCGCGGTTGAGATTGCGGATGCGTTTGAGCGATTTGCTCTCGCTGAAGACGGCGACGGGAATCCGGACCGGCACACAGGCGTTGCAGCCGACGCAAGCGGGGCGATAAGCGAGATGATGGCTGCGACGGAAGCCGGCGCGGGAGAGCTCGTTGTAGAACGACGCCGCGTGGCGGCCGGCGAGCTCGGTCACGAGCTTGCGCTCGATCTTGCCGGGCAGGTAAGGGCAGGGCAGCGCGGCGGTGCGGTAGAAATGCTGCGGCGCGACCGAGAGCCGCTCGGGTGAGCGGCCTTGTCTGGGCAGTTGCTTGTTGTCGCTATGCCCTTCGGGCATCGCTCCTCACCACTCGTCGAAACCGCAGGGAATTATGGTCCCAACGGCCCCAAATCGCTAGAGGCCGATCGCCAGAGGTTGCTCGCCGGTGACTTAGCTGAGCCCGATCATGATGCGCTGACGATAGGCCGGACGCTCGCCGAGCCGCTTGTACCAGGCTTCGAGATGCGGCAGGCGATGGCGCTCGATCGGCAGCGAATAGAAGCGATAGGTGAGGATGCCGACCGGAATATCGCCGATGCTGATCTGCTTGCCGGCGACATAGGGCGTCTCGGCGAGATAGCGGTCGAGGATCGTCATGGCGTGATTGGTTTTCTTCACCGCTTCCTGGATGCGCACGGAATCGCGCTCTTCCGGCTTGGAGCGGATGAGGCCCCAGAAGGCCGGGGTGATCGAGGGGTTCAGCGTTGTCAGCGCCCAGTCGAGCCAGCGCTCGGCACGGGCGCGCTCACGCAGATCGGCCGCGAGGAAGCGGCCATTGCCGAATTTCGCGACCAGATAGCGCAGGATCGAATTCGATTCCCAGAGCACGAAATCGTCCTCGATCAGCGTCGGCACCAGCTCGTTCGGATTGAGCTTGTTGTATTCGGGCGTGTGATTGACGCCGTGCTCCAGTCCCGCGAGCTCGAGCGAGAAGGGCGTGCCCAGCTCATCGAGCAGCCACAGCACTTTTTGCGTGTTGTAGGAATTCGGCCGTCCGAGAATTCGCAGCATCGTCGCTCCGCGTGATTGCCGTGATCATCATGGCGGCGTCGCGGGCGTCGTCAATAAGGTCCCGAACGGAGATACTAGCGGCTCGCCGATTGGGTAGGCTTCAATGTCTCGGGCGCGGCCTGGGCTTGGGTACTGCCCGCTTTGTCCTGGTTCTCGCGCAGCAGCACGATGCTGATACGGCGGTTCTGCGGCGCGGACGGATCGGATTTGTTGATCGGATCCTGGTCGGCCATGCCGATAACGCGCGACAGCCGATCTGCCGGAACGCCATCATTCTGGAATTCCCGCCGCGTAGCATTGGCGCGATCCGCCGACAATTCCCAATTCGTGTATTTCGCGCCGAGCGCGTATTGCGTCGAATCAGTGTGGCCGGTGATTGAGATCTTGTTCGGCAGCTTGTTGATCGCCTGCGCGACCAGCACCATGAGCTTCTTCGCCGAATCAGCCATATCGGCCGATCCCAAGGGGAACATCGGACTCTTGTCCTGATCGACGAGCTGGATGCGCAAGCCTTCCGGCGTTTCGTCGATCATCAGATTCTTGGCGAGTGCTTGCAGCTCGGGCGAGCCGTTGACGGCCTGCTCGAGCGCTTTCTTCGCGTCCTCGAAGCGCTGCTCTTCGCGTTCGGCCGCCTGTTTGCGGAACTCTTCGTCGCTCAGCTTCTTGTCGCCTGTCGCGTTCCTGTCGTCGGCGTTATTCTTGTCATTGGGCGGAATCTCTGCCGTCGCGGCGCCGCCATCCTTATCGGGATCGGTAGAGGGACCGCCGCCTTCGTTGCCGTCGTCGCCTTCTTGCGGCTGACGCAGCGCGTTTTGCGCCGGATTGAAGTTCGGTTGCGACATCGGCAGCGTCTGGCTGCCGGGGCTGCCGACGGTAAGGCCGCCGAGCACGCCGCCGGCGCCGCTATTCGATTTCGAGGTGATGGTCGGCTCGAAGTAATCGGCGATGCCGCGCTTCTGCACGTCGGTGGTGACGTTGAGCAGCCACAGCAGCAGGAAGAACGCCATCATCGCGGTCACGAAGTCGGCATAGGCGACTTTCCAGGCGCCGCCGTGATGGCCGCCATGGCCACCCTTCTTGACCTTCTTGATGATGACCGGAGCGCCGGCGCCGTGTTTCGCCATGGCTTATGCCTGCCTGACCGATCAGGCCGCCTGCGGCATGTTCTCGACCGCGGTTTCTACCTCGTAGAAGGTCGGGCGGACATCGGTGTTGAGCGCCTTGCGCGCGAATTCGACCGCGACCGAAGGCGCGTAGCCCTGCATATAGGCGAGAATGCCGGCCTTCATGCAGAGGAAATAGCGCTCTTCGGCGTCGCCGCGCGCTTTGACCGCGGAAGCGAGCGGCGCGATGAAGCCGTAAGACAGCAAGATACCCATGAAGGTGCCGACGAGCGCGCCGCCGATCAGCTCGCCGAGCACGGCCGGCGGCTCGGTGATCGAGCCCATGGTGTGAATGACGCCGAGCACAGCGGCGACGATGCCGAGGGCGGGCATGGCGTCGGCGACGTTCTGGATCGCGCCGGCGATCGCGTGATGCTCTTCGCGATGGGTCGCGAGGTCCTCATCCATCAGCGTTTCCATCTCGTGATGGTTGTCGGTGCCGAGGGTGAGGAGGCGCAGATAGTCGCAGAGGAACGTCACCGCATGGTGGTCATGTAGGAAGGTCGGATAGTTCTTGAACACCGCGCTCTCGTCCGGCTTTTCGACATGCTGCTCGAGCACGAGCGCGCCCTTGGTCTTCGCCATCTTGAAGATCGCGTAGAGGAGAGTCAGCAATTCGAGATAGGCCTCCTTATTGAAGGCCTCGGCCTTGAGCAGGCCAGGGATCGCCTTGGCGGCGCCGGACAGAACCGGCTTGCGATTGGCGATGATGAAGCCGCCGATCGCCGCGCCGACGATGATCATGACTTCGAAAGGCTGGAAAAGAACGTTCAGATGACCGCCACCGGCGAGATAGCCGCCCATGACGGAGCCCAAAACGACAACAATACCGACAATGACCATCATGGCAGGGAGACACGTTCTGTGACGCTGCGGGAATGCCGCTAAATTGCGGGATTCGCGTTAATATTCCCTTTCGCGCCCGCCACATCCTGCCTATCATCGGCGCCAATCCCCTGCCGAAATACGAAGGCTAAGCCCTTGGCAAGAAACCATTCTCCGTCTCCGGACCAGCCGCTGGGCGCCTATCCGCGCCTGCGCATGCGGCGCAACCGGCGGGACGATTGGACGCGCCGCCTGGTAGCCGAGAATGTCCTGAGCCCGGCCGATTTCCTCTGGCCGGTTTTTGTCCATGACGGGAAAGAGGCGAAGGTGCCGATCCCTTCGATGCCGGGAGTCGACCGGCTGTCGATCCCGGCGCTGGTCGACGCGGCCGGCGAGGCGCATGCCCTCGGCGTCCCGGTGATCGCGCTGTTCCCGGCGACGCCGGCCGAGCGCAAGACGGCGGAAGGCGACGAGGCGCTCAATCCGGAGAACATCGTCTGCCGTGCCATCCGCGCGGTGAAGAAAGCGGTACCCGGCATCGGCGTGATGTGCGACGTCGCGCTCGACCCGTTCACGACGCATGGCCATGACGGCGTGCTGCGCGACGGCTACGTCGCCAATGACGAGACGGTCGCGATCCTCTGCAAGCAGGCGCTGGTCCAGGCCGAGGCCGGCTGCGACCTCATCGCGCCGTCGGACATGATGGACGGCCGCATCGGCGCGATCCGCGACGCGCTCGACGGTAAGGGTTTCGATGGCGTGCGCATCATGGCCTATGCCGCGAAATACGCCTCCGGCTTCTACGGCCCGTTCCGCGACGCGATCGGCTCCAAATCCAATCTCGGCAAGGCCGACAAGCGCAGCTATCAGATGGATCCCGCCAATAGCGATGAGGCGCTGCGCGAAGTCGGCCTCGATATCGCCGAGGGCGCGGACATGGTGATGGTGAAGCCGGCGCTGCCCTATCTCGACATCGTGCGGCGCGTGAAGGACCGCTTCGGCATGCCGACCTTCGCCTACCAGGTGAGCGGAGAATACGCGATGCTCAAAGGCGCGATCGAGCGCGGCTGGCTCGATGAGTCGGTGATACTCGAGGCGCTGATGTCGATCAAGCGTGCCGGCGCTGACGGCGTGCTCACCTATGCCGCAGTCGAAGCGGCGAAGAAGCTCAAGGCGGGCTGAAAAAGGTTGCATAACTACCCAGCGGCCTTCGACAAGCTCAGGCTGAGGAGAAAGAGGAGCGTGGCATCACCCAGTAGATGCCAATCTCGATCTACCTCAGCCTGAGCCTGTCGAAGGCCGCACGATGGTTATGCAACAAGCCGTACCCACGTCAGCTCGTGCTTGTTGACGTGGAGATGAATCAGGCGTGAGCCGGGGATCGCGGCAAAGCGTGCTTGCGTGGCGAAATCGGTCTCGCCCTGGAATTTGATGGTGCAGATGAAATTCTGCACCGTTCCGGCGGTGAGGAATTTCTCGACCAGCGTGAATAGCCGTGCCGGGTAACAGATCACATCCGAGAACAGCCAATCGACCGGGCCGACATCGCGCGGCGTGAGCGCGAAGGCGCTTTCCTGGCGCTGCTCGACGCCGGGCAGCGCCAGAACACGCGGATCGAGCGGCGCTTTGTCGATGGCGATGACGTGCGCGCCGAGCTTGCCGAGCACGTAGCTCCAGCCGCCGGGGCTGGCGCCGAGATCGAGACAGGTCGCGCCCGGCTTGGGCCGCGCGCCGAGCAGGGTGAAAGCCTCCCAGAGCTTCAGATAGGCGCGGCTCGGCGGCGCGCGGTCTTCGATGAAATTGG
>DATMZZ010000232.1:0-2795 GCA_035573175.1 Allostellaceae bacterium | reverse complement strand
GGACGATCTCATCCCGCAATTCAAGCTGGTGCGCGACGCCACCGATGCATTCAATATCTGCCGCATCGAGCGCGAGGATTTCGAGGCCGATGATCTGATCGCGACTTATGCGCGCGAGGCCGAAAAGGCCGGCGCCACCGTCACGATCGTCTCTTCCGACAAGGATCTGATGCAGCTCATCTCGGAGCGCATCTCGATGTGGGATCCGATCAAGCAGAAGCCGATCGGCGCGGCTGAGGTGAAAGAGAAATTCGGTGTCGGCCCGGAGAAGGTCGTCGAAGTTCAGGCATTGATCGGCGACAGCGTCGACAATGTGCCGGGCGTGCCGGGCATCGGGCCCAAGACCGCGGCCGAGCTCATCACCACCTATGGCGATCTCGAAGCCGTGCTGAAACACGCGCCCGAGATCAAGCAGCCGAAGCGCCGTCAGGCGCTGATCGACCATGCCGAGAATGCGCGCATGTCGAAGAAGCTTGTGCTGCTCGATGATCACGTGCCGCTGCCGGTGCCGCTCGACAATCTTTCGGTGAAGCCGCTCGATCGCGGCAAGATCACTCATTTCCTGCGTGAGCAGGGCTTTCGCACGCTGCTCAACCGCCTCGAGAGCAAGCTCGGCAACGCGGCAGCGGCCAAAGCCGAGGCGGCGCCTGCCCCGGCCTCCACGGAGAATGCGAAGGGCGCACCAGCGCTGGCTCCAGCACCATCGCCCACGCCCATCCCTTCGGCGCCGGTCGAGAAGCGCTACGAGCTCATTCAGGATGCGGCAACGCTCGACCGCTGGATCGCCGCGGCGCATGAGCAGGGCTTCGTCGCGGTCAGCGCCGAGACCACCACTTTCGATCATGCGCGGGCTGAGCTCGTCGGCATCGCACTCGCGCTCGCGCCTGGGCATGCCGGCTATATCCCGCTCGGCCATTACATTGCCGAAGGTCCGGATGCACTGGCGCTCGCCGCACAGACGAAGGGGCTGAAGCAGCTCCCGCTGCGCGAGGCTTTGGCCAAGCTCAAGCCACTGCTCGAAGACCCGAGCGTCCTCAAGATCGGACACGATATCAAATACGATTGCGCGATCTTCGCGCAGCACGACATCGCGCTCGGACCGGTCGATTCGACGCTACTCATTTCTTTCGTGCTCGATGCCGGACGGCACGGCCATGAGCTCGACGAACTCGTGTCGCTGCATTTCGGGCAGGAGACGATCGCGTACAAAGACGTCGCCGGCACCGGCAAAAGCCATATCGGCTTTGCCGCGGTCATGCTCGAGAGGGCGCTCGATTACGCCGCCGAGAAAGCCGATTTCGCGCTGCGTCTCCACCAGCTCTTGAAGCCGCAGCTGCGGGAGAAATATCTCTTTGGCTTCTACGAAACGGTCGAGCGGCCGCTGGTGCAGGTCATCGCGTGCATGGAAGCCGCAGGCATCCGCGTCGATCGCGACGAGCTCAGCCGCTTGAGCCATGATTTCGCGCAACGCATTGCCGGTCTCGAAGCCGAGATCCACAAGCTCGCCGGCCATCCCTTCAACATCGGCTCGCCCAAGCAATTGGGTGAGGTGCTGTTCGACGAGCTCAGTCTCCCCGGCGGCAAGAAGGGCAAGACGGGGGCTTACGGCACCGATGCCGGTATTCTCGAAGAGCTCGCGCTGACGCATGATCTGCCGAAACGCGTGCTCGATTGGCGGCAACTGACCAAGCTCAAAAGCACCTATACCGACACGCTGATCGAGGAGATCAATTCCAAGACCGGGCGCGTTCACACGGCTTATTCAATGTCGGGCGCGGCGACCGGCCGGCTCTCCTCGAACGACCCCAATCTCCAGAACATCCCGATCCGCACCGAGGAAGGCCGGAAGATTCGCCGCGCTTTCGTCGCCGAGCCGGGGCATAAGCTGATTTCTGCCGATTACAGCCAGATCGAGCTGCGGCTCGCGGCGCATGTCGCCGGCATCGATGCCTTGAAAGACGCGTTCCGCGCCGGCGCCGATATTCACGCGATGACGGCAAGTGAAGTCTTCGGCGTGCCGATGGCGAAGATGGACGCCGAAACGCGGCGCCGCGCCAAGGCGATCAATTTCGGCATCATCTACGGCATCAGCGCTTTCGGCCTCGGCAATCAGCTCGGCGTCGCGCAAAGCGAAGCCGCCGACTACATCAAGAAATATTTCCAGCGCTTCCCTGGTATCCGCGACTATATGGAGCGGATGAAGCAATTCGCGCGCGAGCATGGCTATGTCGAGACGATCTTTGGCCGTCGCGTGCACATCCCCGGCATCAAGGACGGCAACGTCTCGCGCCGCAGCTTCTCGGAGCGCGCGGCGATCAACGCACCGCTGCAAGGCTCGGCCGCCGACATCATCAAGCGCGCGATGAAGCGCATCCCGCCGGCGCTCGACGCCGCGGGCCTCAAGACGCGCATGCTGCTGCAGGTGCATGACGAACTCGTCTTCGAAGCGCCCGACCGCGAAGTCGATGCGGTGAAGAAGCTCGCCAAGGAAGTGATGGAAGGCGCCTGCGCGCCGGTGCTTAACCTGTCGGTGCCGCTCGTCGTCGAGACCGGTGCCGCGCACAACTGGGACGACGCGCATTAGTCGCCACCGTGGCCCGAAACGCCTCGCCGATCGCCGCTAAGTCGCGACCCGACTGACCCGCACACTGCGTCGCACTGCCGCGTCGTTCGCCGCGGCGGCGCGCGGCCAGCCATCCAGCACCGGCCGGCGCTCGTGGCGCGGGAAAAGCTCGGCGTAGCGGCCGAGGCGCTCGTCGAGGCAGTGGTGATAATATTCAGGCAATTCGTCGCGC
>DATMZZ010000231.1:0-22723 GCA_035573175.1 Allostellaceae bacterium | reverse complement strand
AGGATGCCGTCCTTCTTCGCGGCGTCCATCTGCGCGGCGAAGAAGGCGTCCAGCGCCTTCGCGTTCATCACCGAGCAGTCGATGACTTCGCCGGCCTTGAGCGGCACCTTCTCCTTCAGCACGGTGGTCGTCCCGTCGCTGGCGGCCAGCTCGATGCGGGCATTGGCCGGCGCGGCCACGGTCGTCGCGACCTCCGAACCGTAGAAATCGCCGCCCGACATGTATGCCACGCGCGATTTCGAATCCTCGGTCCAGGCGCCCATCTTATGCGGATTGTTGCGCGCGTATTGCTTCACGGCGCCGGCGGCACGACGGTCGGAATTGCCCTCGCGCAACACCGGATTGACGGCGCTGCCGAGCACCTTGCCGTAGCGGGCGCGGATTTCCTTATCCGCCGGCGTCGCGTCGCTGTCCGGGTAGTTCGGGACATCGTAACCCTTGCTCTGCAGCTCCTTGATCGCGGCCTTCAGCTGCGGGATCGAGGCGGAGATGTTGGGCAGCTTGATGATGTTGGCTTCGGGCTTCATCGCCAACTGGCCAAGCTCGGCGAGCTCGTCGTTGATCTTTTGCTCGGGCTTCAGCTTGTCGGGGAAGTTGGCAATGATGCGGCCGGTCAGCGAAATGTCCTTCAGCTTCACCTTCACGCCGGCCACGCCGACGAAAGCTTCGACGATCGGCAGCAGGGAAAATGTCGCGAGCCCAGGTGCTTCGTCAACCTTCGTCCAAACAATTTCGAGATCTGACTTGGCCATTTCCGCGATGTTCCTTGGCTGCCGGAAAACGGCGCGGACAATAGCATGGAAGGAGGGCCGCGCAAGATGACGCCCTGTCACACCTTAGCCGTGAAAATCCTTTCCAAAACAAGCCGGAAGGGCGTCTTCGGCACGCGTCACGACCTCATAGAGCCGGGCCGCTTCCGGCCTGGCGAAGCCCGACTCGATGACCCGTGACACCATCGCCTGCAGCGGCTGCCAATAGCCGAGCGTATCGATCACCACGATCGGCTTCCGGAAGAAGCCGAGCTGGCGCAGTGTGATCGCCTCGAAGGCTTCGTCGAGCGTGCCGAGGCCGCCGGGCAGCACCGCGACCGCATCCGAAAGCGCGAACATCTCGCGCTTGCGCTCTTGCATGTCGGGAACGACGACGAGGTCGCTCAGACCCGGATGCGCGATCTCGCGGTTATGGAGCGCTGCCGGGATGACGCCGATGACCTTAGCGCCGGCGGCAAGGGCGGCATCGGCGACCAGACCCATCAACCCGATTCGCCCGCCGCCATAAACCAACTCCGCTCCGGCGCGTCCGATCTCGGTGCCGAGCACGGCCGCCGCCTCGCGGTAAGCAGGCTCTTGCGGCATCGATGAACCACAAAAAACGCAAAGTCGTTTGCCACTCATAGAGCGAAGCCTGTCGGAAAAGCTGACAAAGTAGTTGAAGTCATAGTTAAGGTGGCCGCCTAAGTATCAGTTTCTAAACGATCAACCTGAGGCGGCACGCGCGTTGCACTGCCCAGGGGGAAATGGAAAAGCCCAAAAGGATTGAACAATGAATCGGGTGAGGATTTTCGCGGGTGCCGGGGCGGGCTTGGCTCTGGCGGCGCTTGGATGGTTCCTGTCGGACTCGCCGAACGCGTTGTCCGACGTCTCGACCAACATGCTGAGTCGCTCGGCGGGCCTTGCGCTGCTCGGCATCGCCATGGTCGCCGCCGGCCTGGTGTTCCGTGCCGCGATGCGTGCGGAGCAGAAACCGGCTTCGGCCACAACCCGGCCGCAAGCGAGCGAATACCGTCGTGGCTTCGGCGATCGAGTGGTCCGGGCGCAAGCCCAGCTGCGCCAACCGACGCAGCGCGGTGTCGTCGTCTCTTTGCGCCGTGCGGTCGCGGAGCAGGGCAAAGAGCCGGTGACGGGCGATATGGGCACGGTGCTTCCGGTGGCCGAGATCGAGCGGCTGCAGGACATGCTGCACAACCGGGCGGCGCAACTCGTCGTGCGCAACGCCGACATGGCGAAGCGCCGGTTCATGCGCAGCGGTGTCGATCTCCATGGCCTCGCGCCTCAGTAAAGGCCGGGCAGTGAAGCGTCCGGCTTCGCGCGCGTCAAAGCACGCGTCCGCCGAAGAGGGGGCGCCCAGCCCGGTCCTCGATCTCGACGACCCAGAGATCGGGATCACGTTTGACCTGACGGGCGATATAGGCGTCGGCGGCTTGCTCATCGACGGGCTCAGCGCCGGTGGCGCGGAGCCAGGCGAGCTCGCCTTCGAGAGTCCGCGTCTGAGCGAGGATGGTGAAGCCTTGCTCGAGCTGATTGAGCTTGATGAGGATGGCACCGGCATCGGCATCGCCGCGCCGGGCGACCACCATCGGAATCGCTTGCTGCGTCGCTAGCCGCAGCGCAGCTTGCACGACCAGCCCGGTCTTAAGCCGTGGCTCCATCCCCCGATCGCTTCCCCCGAAACTACGCGCCGGAATCCTCGCGGCGCGCTCAAACTTGCTGGATGGCCGAGAGCAGCCAGCGCCCACCCGGGCTGCGTGTGAAGGTCCACATCTCGCTGGCTTCGACCGGGTTCTGCGGATCGCCGCCGGCGATGATCTCGCCCTCGCGCGCATTGCCACCGCTGCGGACGGTGTAGTCGCGTGCGCGCCAATGCATCAGCGCGGTCGCATAGTGCATACGGCCTTCATCCCAGGCCTCGCGCACTTCGCCTTTGATCAGCTCGACATCCTCGACCTTGTTGGCGACGCCTTGGCTCTCATTCTCGGCGAGCTGCTCCGAGAAATAGGACAGCATCTCGGGCGTCGTGTATTGGCGCAGCGCGCCAAGGTCGCCATTGCTCCAGGCCTTCTGCACGCCTTTGAGAGTGGTTTCGAATTCCTCGTAATCGTTTTGTGTCACGCCGATCGTCGCGAGCCGCGGCTCCGAGTAGGCGGAGTAGCCGGCGCTCATCGGCGACATGCCGCTGTACCCGCTTGTGTAAAGGCCGCCGGAGCCCATCATGCCGCCACCGCCGCCACTGAAAGGCATGCTCATCCTACGCCCGCGGAACATGCGGAAGAGGAACCAGATAAGACCGATCAGGATCAGCCAAGTGAAGATTGAGCCGAACATGCCGCCGAGGCCATAGCCCATGCCCCAATGCGGAAAGAGCATGCTGCCGATCCAGGAGCCGATGAAGCCGCCGAACAGGCCGGTGAGGAAGGGATGACGCGACCCATAGCCGGCAAAGCCAGGCGCGGTGCCATAGGGCTCGCTGGGATTGGAGCGCGGCGTGACACTGCGCTGAACCGGCGCGGCGCCGTTATAGTTGTAAGTCTGGGAGCCACGGCTACCCATGCTTGAAAAGCTGCTGCCGCCGCCGGCGCGATAGCTGCCGCCCGCCCGCGCTTCCGCCAAAACTGGTGATAAGACCATGATCGCGGCCAATAAAAGCGCCGCCCACCGCCCCGATCCCCGCCATGACATCGCCAAATTTCCCTATCTTATTGGGATGGCTAATATCTCGTTCGCCGGTCCCGATTCTGCAACAGCAGGATCGGGTAATTTAACAGCAAGAACGGCACTTGGTCTGGAGCCACGCAACCTTGGCGGGGGAGGCACATTATGGCATGGATGGTCCGGAGAGCCGCTGACCTGGACAGCGGGCGCGACTCGGCGCTCGACCGTTTTCGTACCGTGCGGGCCAGGACCGAGGCGCTGGCGGCGCCGCTTTCGCCTGAAGACCAGACTGTCCAATCAATGCCCGATGTCAGCCCGACCAAGTGGCATCGGGCCCATGTGACGTGGTTCTTCGAGAATTTCATCCTCGGGCCATTCGACAACACTTACCGGGTTCACAATCCGGCCTACGGCTATCTCTTCAATTCCTATTACGAGGGCGCGGGGCCGCGCCATCCGCGCCCGGCACGCGGAATGCTGTCGCGGCCGAGCGTCGGCGAGATCGCGCAGTATCGCGCCCATGTCGATGAAGCGATGACGGCTCTCCTGGCCAGCGCGAGCACGGAGGTCTGGCAAGAGATCGCGCCGCTCTTCGAACTCGGTCTCCATCACGAGGAGCAGCATCAAGAGCTGATCCTCATGGACATCAAGCATGTGCTGTCGCTGAACCCGCTCGATCCGGTCTATGTGCCGGCGCTGGTGGCGGCAAAGCGCAATGCGATCGCGCCGCTCGATTACGTCGAATTCGATGGTGGGCTGCGTCAGATCGGTCATGAAGGAGCAAGCTTCGCTTTCGACAATGAGGGGCCGCGGCACAAGATCTGGATCGAGCCGTTTCGTCTCGCCTTACGCCTTGTCACTTGCGGCGAGTATCGGGCTTTCATCGCCGATGGCGGCTATCGCCGCGCCGAACTCTGGCTCTCGGATGGCTGGGCAACGGTGAGGAGCGAGGGCTGGGAAGCACCGCTCTATTGGCGCTGTGAGGACGACGATGACTGGTCGATCTTCACCCTCGGCGGCCGCCGCGCGGTGGATGACGACGAGCCGGTCGTTCATGTGAGCTATTACGAGGCCGATGCCTTCGCACGCTGGTCGGGCAAGCGCCTGCCGACCGAGGCGGAATGGGAGATTGCCGCGGCCGAGAGCGATGTGTCGCCCAGCGGCAATCTCATGGATCGAGGCGCCTATCATCCGCAAGCCGCAGCGGCGAGCGAGACCAAGCTGCAGCAAATGATCGGCGATGTTTGGGAATGGACCGCCAGTCCCTATATGCCCTATCCCGGCTATCGGCCGCCTGAAGGAACCATCGGCGAGTACAACGGCAAATTCATGGCCAATCAGATGGTGCTGCGTGGCGGCGCGGCGGTGACGCCGCCGGGTCATGTTCGTTTCACCTATCGTAATTTCTTTTATCCCGCCTCGCGCTGGGCGTACGGCGGCATACGTCTGGCGGAGGATCAATGAGCAGCGCTCAACCGGTACGCGCGACCTTTCACGATTTCGCTCCCGAGCCCGAGAGCTTCCGCGACTGCGTGATCGCCGGGTTGAGTCAGCGGTACAAAGAGCTTCCGTGCCGCTTTCTCTATGACGAGCGTGGCTCCGAGCTATTCGAGGCGATCTGCGAAACGCCGGAATATTATCCGACGCGCACCGAGACCGCGATCCTCGCTGATTGCGCGAGCGAGATCGCGTCGCTGATGGGGCCGCATTGCCAACTCGTCGAATTCGGCAGCGGCTCGTCACGCAAGGTGCGGCTCTTGCTGTCGGCTTTCGATCAGCCTTCGTCTTACGTTGCGATCGAGATATCGCGCGAGGCGTTGCAGCAAGCGGCGGATGATGTCGCGACGCAATTCCCTAGGATCGATGTGCGCGCGGTCTGCGCCGATTACATGGCGCCGCTCGATCTCGCCGAGATTCCCGAACCCAAAAATGGCCGCCGTCTCGGCTTTTTCCCCGGCTCGACCATTGGCAATCTCGATCGGGCGGGGGCGGTCCACTTCTTGCGCCGTTGCCGCGAGGTCGTCGGGCGGAATGGCGCGATGTTGGTCGGCGTCGATCTAAAGAAAGACGCAAGGCTGTTGCATGCTGCCTATAACGACGCGGCCGGGATTACCGCGTCTTTCACCATGAATCTCCTGACGAGGATGAATCGCGAGCTCGATGCCGATTTCGATCTCACGAAATTCATGCATGACGCGTCCTACAATCCGGTCGAAGGCAAGGTCGAAATCTTCATCCGCAGCCTCGCCGAGCAGGTCGTCACGGTGGCCGGTAAGCGCTTCCATTTCCGCCGCGGCGAAGGCATCCATACCGAGGATTCGTGCAAATACAGCGTCACCGAGTTCCAATCGTTGGCGAACCGGGCCGGTTTTGCGTCGAGCCGGGTCTGGACCGACGCTAATGACCTTTTCAGCACCCACCTGCTGATACCGGCGTAAACGACGATGCCCGGCACGAGGCCGGGCATCATAATAAAACGAATGAATGGCTTAGCGCCGTCTCGGCTGTGGCGGACGGGGGCGGTTGGGCGGCGGCGCCGCGGCGCGCTCATCCTTGTGGCGGAAGTTGATCCGCCCCTTCGTGAGATCGTAGGGCGTCATCTCGACGGTGACGCGGTCACCGGCGAGGATACGGATCCGGTTCTTCTTCATCTTGCCGGAGGTATAGGCGAGGGTTTCGTGGCCATTGTCGAGACGAACGCGGAACCGCGCGTCAGGCAAAAGCTCGGTCACCACGCCGTCGAATTCGATCAGATCTTCCTTGGCCAAAACCGTCCCTCGTCGTCGTATCGGTAGCCCGGAGTCATTAGCCCAGCCAGCTGCTCGGATGCAAGTCAGTTGCCTTTGACGAGCTGCACCGGGTCGCCATCGCCGATCTCGTTCGGCAGGTTGATCGTGACCCGATCGCCATCCTGGACGCCGTTGGCGGCGGTGAAATGGCTACCATCCGTGGCGGCGACGGTGATGCTGCGCAGTTTGACCTTGCCGTCATCGGTGACCGTGGCGACATAGGATTTGCCGCTGCGCATGATCAGCGCCGAGACCGGGAGCTGCGGATAGCTGCGCATCGGCAGGTGCAAGCGCACATAGGCGAAGGCGCCCGGCACCAGGAAATTGTTACCGTTGTCGACATCGATCTCGATGTAAAGGGTGCGCGTCTTCGGATCGAGCGCGCCGGTCGTGCGGCTGATCTTCGCCCTGACATGGCGTGACGCGTCGCTTGCGTCGGTCACATCGGCGGGGTCGCCGACATGCACGTAGGGCACGTCGCGTTGCTCGACATAGACGCCGACGCGTAACTTGCTGTTGTCGGAGATCGTCAGCACCGGCAGCGCCGCCGATTGGCTCGTCGTCGCCGATTGCAGCAATGCGCCGGGATCGGCGAAACGCGCGGTGATCGTGCCGTCGAAAGGCGCGCGGATGGTCTCGTAAGAGCGGAGGGTCGCAAGGTTGCGCACCGCCTGCTCGGCCATGCGCATCGCCGTATCGGACGTCTGCGCTTGCTGCAGCGAGACGTTGCCGCGCTGCAACAGATCGGCGTCACGACGGGCAAGCTTCTTCTTGTTCTCGAGATCGGCCAGCGCGGCTTGATACTGCGCGTCGGTCTCGGCGGAATCGATCTCGGCGAGCACCTGACCAGATTTTACTTGATCGCCGCGATCGACATTGACGGTTTTCACATAGCCGCTGACCTTGGCGAAGAGTGTGGCGGTCGAATAGGGCCGTGCATCGCCAAGCAGGCGGATTTCGCGCGAAGCAGCGCTCATCGTCGCGACTGCGGTTTGGACTTGCGGTCCGCGCGCGCTTTCGCTTTGCAGGTCGCCGCGCTCGGTTGCGACGGCAGAAGCCCGCCCATGCGTGACATAGGCGACGATACCGGCGAGGATCACAAGCGCGATCCCGCTCCAGAGATAGAGCTTCTTTCCGCCTTTCAGGTCAGGCATGCGGACCTGGTCCTTCCCCCGTCGATCCGACGGCCCCTGCCGCTTCGGCCACGAATCGCTGATCGAGTTCATAGAGCGAGGGTGGCTTGCGGCGCAACAAGGTGTAGATGATCGGCACAATGAAAAGGGTCGCGACCGTCGCGGCGGCGAGGCCGCCGATAACCGCACGGCCGAGTGGCGCGTTCTGCTCGCCGGCCTCGCCGAGGCCCAGCGCCATCGGGACCATGCCGATGATCATGGCGAGCGCGGTCATGAGAATGGGACGAAGACGCGTTTTCGCCGCTTCGACGACGGCCGTGAGAGGATCGAGGTTATCGCGCGCACGGATATCGTTGGCGAAGCTCACGACCAGGATCGAGTTCGATACCGATATGCCGACCGACATGATCGTGCCCATCAGGGATTCGACGTTGATGGTCGTATGGGTCAGCACCAGCATCCAGAGAATGCCGATCAGCGCGCCGGGCAGCGCCATCATGATGATGAAGGGATCGATCCAGGACTGGAACAGTACGACGAGGAGCGCATAGACGAGGATGATCGCGAGGATCAGGCCGAGGGCGAGATTGCGGAACGAGGTCTTCATCACCTCATTCTGGCCGCGGATATCGATATGGGTGGTGATCGGCTGGCCTTTCATGATCTGATCGATGGCCGCCTGGATGTCGCTGCCCGTGCCGCCGAGATCGCGGCCGTCGACATTCGCCGCGACGTCGATAATCCGCTGCACCGTGTAGTGGTTGAGCGATTCGTAAGTCGAGCTCGGCGCGACAGTCGCGACGTCTTGCAGGCTCGTCACCGGCGCATTCGGCATCACGGCGAGAGTGCTCTGCGTCGTCGGCAGCGGCGTGCTGACGGGCTGTGCGATCGAGGTCGACATCAGATCGTCGACGCTTTGCATGCGGTCAAGCGGCACCGCGACGACGACGCTGTAATTCACGTTGTTCACGGGATTGAGGAACTGAGACGGCGCGACGAGCTGGCTGGTCGAGAGCGCGATCAGCATGTTGTTCGAGACGTCGCGCTGCGACAGGCCGAGCTCCGCGGCCTTCAGCCGGTCGACATTCACTTGCAGCGATGGGTAGTTGAGTATCTGCACGATATGCGGATCGGCGACGCCGGGGACCTTTTGCATCGCCTGCAGCACTTGCCGCGCGAGCGCTTGCGCCTGCTCGAAATTCTGCGCCTGGACTTGCACGTCGATCGGCGCCGAGAGACCGAAATTCAGCACCTGGCTGACGATATCGCCGTTCTGGAAATAGAACTGGCTGCCGGGGAAGGCCTTGGGCAGCTCGGCGCGGATCTGGTGGATGTAGTCGATGCTCGGGCGATGCTCGCCTTTGAGCTGGATGGTGATCTCGGCATCGGCGCTGCTGACATTGTCCGACGGCACGATGGCGAGGTTGTAGGAGAAGGGCACGCCGGTCACGTCGTTGATCGTGCCGAGTTCCTCGGCGGGAATGATGTGGCGGATCTTGTCGTCGACCTGCAGGATCAGGCGCTCGGTCTCCTCGAGCCGGGTGCCGATCGGCGCGCGGTAATGCAGCTTGATGATGCCGACATCGGCCGTGGGAAAGAAATCGGTGCCGACCGTCGTCGCGAGCCAGCCGGTTAGCGCCAAGAGGATGACCCCGCAAACCAACACAAAGCCGCGATGCGCGAGCGTGCCTTCCAGCGCCCGGCCATAGCCGAGGCGGAAACGCTCGAAACCGTTTTGGAAGGCGTCGCCGAGACGGGTGAATACGCGCCGCGACCGCGGCGCATGCCGCTGTCCGTCGCCGGCATGGCCCGCATGATGCGCCTCACCAGCGAGCATGAAGCGCGCGAAGCTCGGTACCACCGAGAAGGAGAGGACATAGGAGGCGAGCATCGCCAGCACGACGGTGATGGCGAGCGGGATGAACAGGAAGCGCGCCGGTCCCGTCAGCAACACGACCGGGAAGAAGACAATGCAGATCGCGAGCGTCGCGACGGTCAGCGGCTGCACGACTTCGGAAGCGCCGTCGAGGATCGCGACGGTGAGCGGCTTGCCGAGCGACTGGTTGCGGTGAATGTTTTCGATCGTCACCGTCGCATTGTCGACCAGCAGGCCGATCGCGAGCGACAGGCCGCCGAGCGTCATCAGATTGATCGATTGCCCGGTCAGCAAGAGTCCCGCGATCGCGGCGAAGATCGACAAGGGGATCGAAAGAGCGACAATAACCGTGTTCCGCCAGCTTCCGAGGAAGAGCAGGATCATCAGCGAGACGAGGATCGAGGAGACGATCGCCTCGCGCACGACGTTGTCGATGGCGGCGCGGACGAAGACCGATTGGTCGAAATCGAGCTTAAGCTCGATGCCTTCGGGCGCGGCGGCCTGAATTTCAGGCATCAAATCGCGGGTTGCGTTGATGACGGCGAGGGTCGAGGCGTCGCTGTGGCGGAGGACGAGGAGGAAGATCGCGCGCTCGCCATTCACATGTGCGATCTGCGTCTGGGTGGCAAAGGAATCCGCCACATGGGCGACATCGCCGAGCGTGACCGGCACGCCGTTGCGAATGCCGAGCGGCAGTTGGTTGAACTGATCGACATTCGGCGGGCTGGAATTGAGCGCGACGTTGTATTCGCGCGTGCCGATGCGCGCGACGCCGGCGGGGACGATCACATTCGACGCTTGCAGCGCCTGCACGACGTCGTTCGGCGAGATGCCTTTTGCGGAGAGACGCGGCGGATCGAGGCTGACGATGATCTGCCGCGACTTGCCGCCATAGGGCGCGCTGATCGAGAGACCGGAAATCGTGAACAGTTTCAACCGCAGGAAATTGAGCGCGTAGTCGAAGATGTTCTGCTCGGGAACGGTCTTGCTGGTGGCCGTGAGCTGGATCACGGGCACGCTCGCGGCGTTGAACTGGATGATGTTGGGCGGCGTCATGCCCGGCGGCACGATACGCAGGATCGTGTTGTTGGCGGCGGAGATCTGGGCGATGGCGCCGCCGATATCGGTGCCGGGCTCGAAATAGATCTTGATGATGCCGGTCGAGGGAATCGCCTGCGATTCCATATGCGCGATGCCGTTGATGGTCTGCGAGTAGGAGCGCTCGCTCACCAGCACGACGCGGCGTTCCATATCCTCGGCCGAGAGACCGGGATAATTCCATGCCACCAGCACGACGGGGATATCGATGATCGGGAAGATGTCGACGATCATGCGCGTGACCGCAAGACCGCCCATCAGCAGGATCAACAAAGAAGCGATGGCTGCTGTATAGGGACGGCGCAGCGCCAGGCGCACCAATCCCATCATCGGCGTAGTTCCCCCAGCTTGCACATATTATTACGCGACAATTCTAGCGGCTTTGACCGCCCTGGCGCCAGTAGCGGAGGCGCGCAGCAAGCCGCTCGCGCAGAGCGAGCGCGAAGCCCGGCAAATTGCGCGAATTGGCGATAAACAGGCCCCAGCGCTCACGGCGTTTGGTTAGCCAGAGCTTCTTATAACTGTCATCGCCGCGGCCAAAATTGATATCGACCGGCCGATCGCGTTCGAGCACGCGCTGCATCATCCGCATCGTCAGCACGGTGCCGACCGAATAATCGTCAAAGCGCCGATCGTGCGCGAGTTTGTAGATCGTCGTGCGGCCGCGCCAATGCAGCCAAAGCTGCGCAGCGGCGGGGACATTGTCGATCTTCATGATGCCGAGGCGCAGCGCGCCGATGTCGGCAGCGGCGCGGATCAGGGCGGGGGTAAAATCGGGAAAGGGTTCGCTTTCTTTCCAACTCGCGTGATAGACCGTCTCGTAATCGGCGACAGCGGCATCGAGCATGCTCGCGTCTTCGTGATAGGCGATGCTCGCCTTGCCTTCGGCATCGAGCTTCGCGGCGCGCCGGCGGTATGTGTTGCGTAGCGTCGCCGGCCGCTCCGCGAGATAGCGCGCGAAATCGAGCCCGCCCGTCGCTTCGTACCAGGTACCGGAATCGAAATAGGGGAACACCGCCCAGCCAGCTTTGCGGAAGGCGGCGCCGAGCGCCTCGTAGGCCGGATCGGCGGGATCCAGCCCGGCGAATTGCAGCGCATGCCAACCGGGCCGTTCGCGGATCAGCGCGGCGGCGATCTCCTCGAGCGCCTTCGCGAGGCGCGGCTCGCCGCTGCCATAAATCGGCCCATGCTCGGTGCTGTAATAGGTCGAGAAGCTCGTCAGCCGCCGCGCACCGTCATGCCGGCCGCAGATAAAAGCGACGGCCGGCGAGTCGCGGTTGTCGAGGTAAAGCCGCGGTGTGATCGCCTTGTCGGTTCCGTGGCGGGCGAGGACGTGGTACCAGAGCGGCAGCGCGAAAAAGCTGCGCTCGGCGGCGCGCGTGAAGAGCGCCTGCAGCGCGGCGGGTAGATGAAGAAAATCGGGGTCCTCGACGAGATGCATGAGCCGGCTGAGATTACACTGACTGCGCGCCAAAGCGCATAGCGCAGGCTCGCGAATTTGTCCGAATCCATCGACATTCAGCGCGAGCCCCTGCCGCCGCTACCAGCGTTGGAGCGCGAATGGCGCGCGCTGGAGCGTGTAGCGGGGCGCGGCTTCTTCCTCTCATGGTCGTGGATCGGGACATGGCTCGCGACGTTGCCGCCGGGGATCGAGCCGTTCGTGCTGCGCGCCCAACGTGGTGGCGCGACCCTCGGTATTGCCCTGGCGGTCGAGCGCCCTGCCACGCGTGCTCTCTATCTCAACGCGATGGGCGATCACGATCTCGATGCGATCTATATCGAGCATAACGGCTTCCTCTGCGAGATGAGCGCCGACCATGCGGTGCTGAACGCGCTCGCCGCCTGGTTCGCGCAGAGTGAGCCACCGCTCGACGCGCTGCATCTGCCGGGCATTGCCGCTTCCGCAAGGCGCGGGAAGCTGATCGAGGATGTGCGGGATGCGCCAGGGTTTGCGATGAATCTGGCGCGCGTCGCGGAAGCCGGCGGCGACGTCGGTGCCGTGCTTAGCGGCAAGGTGCGGCAACAGCTACGCCGCGCAGTCCGTGCTTACGAAGCGCGCGGCACGCTCGAATTGAGCGAAGCGGCGAGCATCGGCGAAGCGCTGGCGTTCTTCGATGCGATGAAGCAATTGCATATCGCTTCGTGGCAGCGCCGCCGCCGCCGCCATGCTTTTGCCTCGCCGCATTTCGAGCGCTTTCATCGCGCGCTGATCGAGCGCGAATTCGGCAATGGGGCGATCCAGCTTCTGCGGATCGCCGTCGGCGGCGCAGCGATCGGCTATCTCTATAATTTCCGCAACAACGGCATCGTCTATGCCTATCAGAGCGGCTTCGATGACGGTCATCGCGGATTGAGCCCGGGCGTGGTCAGCCACGCGCTCGCTTTGGCACATAACGCCAAGCGCGGCGAGCGGCTGTACGATTTCCTCGCCGGCGCCAATCGTCTGAAAGAGAACTTCGCGACCAATCGCTACCGGCTCGTCTGGCAGGTGCTACACCGGCCACGGCTCGATCATCGCTTGCGCGCGGCGGCGCGTCACATCAAGCGCAAGATTGCGGGCTGATCAAAACGTGTAATTGAGGGTGGCAGCGACAGTCCAGCCCCACTCCGTTTGAACGATCGGGCTTCCGGTCGCCGAGCCTAGGAGGCGCTCGACGCCGAGATCCCCATCGATGAGCCAATGATCGTTAATGTGATAGAGGCCGGTGATGCCGAGCTTGGCGTCCTTCAACCCACCACTGGCGCTGTAATTGTGGAAATTCGATTGCGCGCTGGTATTGCCCGGGTTGATGCCGAAATAGGCCTGCATGTAGCGTGAATCGGCGAAGGTGACTTGGGGACCGACGAAGATCTGGACCTTCTCATTCGCGACCACCGGCATATAAGCACCGATATCGGCAGTGAGTCCCTGATAGCTCGTCAACGCCTGCTTAACATCGACGCTGACCACGACGGGAACGAAGGCGTATTGCACGAAGGCTTTAAAGACCGGTGCGGGATCGATATTGCCGGTTCCGGCGAGGCGTGTCGCGGCATTGTGCTCACGTCCGTAATCGAAAGCGAGCCCGATGCCGGCGCGATAATTGGTGCCGCGGAAAATGTTCACGCCGATACCTTCGCCGATCGAAAGATAGGCGAGATCCTTGTAGCGGATATCGACCGTCGGCGCGGGTGAAACCCGCTGCTCGTTCGAGCCTTCGTAAGCAGGAATCGCAGCGACGCCGCCCCCGACCGTGACCTGCCAATCGGGAACCGGTCCGCCGAGCGGCCGCATGACGATGCCGGAGGAATTCTGCCAATCGGTGAGGGTCGATGTTTGCGCAGACGCCGTACCGGCGATCATTGCCAACGCTAGGCCGCAACTACCACCGATAAATGCCCGCAAGACGCCGCGCATTTTCTACTTCTCCCGATGATGACCGCACCAGTGACGAAAGCTTTTTGGCGAAATCATGACGCTGGCGCCAGAACCGAGATGATTCGTTCGGCGGCCGAAACAGCGGTCATGTAGGCCGCATGCGCGGTGCCGAAATGGTCGTTGGAGCAGGCTTCACCGGCGAAGAACACACGATCGTCGATCGGTCGTGCCAGGATGGTGCGGTCATCGGCATGGCCGGGCAATGCGCAGGAGTACGAGCCGCGGGCGAAAGGATCGCTGCCCCAGGCCGAGCTCGCCAGCAAGCGCAGGCGGCCTCGAATGTCGTTTCCATAAATGCCCGCGAGCTCGTCGATGGCAAAAGCCGCCATCGCCTCGGGTCCATCTTTCTCCAGCCGCAGCGAGAGATGCCCGCCGAAATAACATGAGATCATCGGCCAGCCATGGGGCCGGATCTGGTAATTGCCGGTCTCGGTTCGATCGGTGCGGCCGATGAGGTGGCGATAGCTTTCGGCTGGTTCGGTTCCGTCGAGGGCGAGGAAGCATTTATTGGCAACACCGCAGGGGAGCCCCTGCGCGGCGTCCGTGATCTGCGGCAGCGCCGGAATGAAACGGATCGCGTCCTCGGCGAGCAGATTGGTGGAGATGGTGACGATGACAGCGGCCGCGGTGAGCTCGCCGCGATTGGTGCTGATGCGGATGCGCCGGCCGCTGTGATCGATCGATTGCACCACGGTCTCGCGCTCGATCGGCAGACCCGCGGCATAGGCGCTCATCAGCGCGCCATAACCGTCATAGCAGCGCCAGTTGAGCGCGGTATTGTCGTAATTCTGCCGGTCCTTCACCGAAACGTAATCGAGCTCGGCGCCATTGGCCCAAGTGCTGATTGCATCGAAAAGCTTGTTCCAGCGCCCATTCGGCGGCAGCAACGCCGAGGCCGGCTGATCGTAGGGCAGCTTTGCGGCGCGCTCATAGGCGTCCTCGAATTCGTCGCGGACGCGTTGCCATTCCTCATTCGCCTCTTCGCCATGATGGATCGCGATGCGACTGGTCCAGTCGGGCGGCGTCTTGTCGAGGGTGAAGCCGAGCGAGACGGCGATCTCGCTCCACGGATTGATTTCGGCCGAATGGAGCCACTCGCAGCCGAGATCGACCGGTTTGCCGAGCGCCGTGGACACAGTCCAGGCACGGCCGCCGAGCCGGTTACGTGCCTCGAGCGCGACCACACGTAGCTTGGCCGCGGCGAGACGCCGACAAGCAACGATGCCCGCGGCGCCGGCGCCCACGATCACGACATCGAAATCCGGTCCGCCGGCCATAGAAATCCCGGTCCTTTCGCTCCATCATGACACAGATGATGGATCCGGAAAGTGTCGCAAATTACATTCGCGAGACAGCGCGCGCGGTGATTCTGCCGCGCTTCCGCGCCTTGGGGCAGGGCGATGTCCGCGAGAAGAAGCCCGGCGATCCCGTCACGATCGCCGATACCGAGGCCGAGCAGGAGCTCACGCGCCGCCTCAAAACGGTGATCCCCGGCGCCAATGTCTTGGGCGAGGAAAGCGTCGCCGAGGATGCATCGCGCCTTGCCTGGCTTTCAGCCGAGGCACCGGTCTGGATCATCGATCCGATCGACGGCACCGCCAATTTCGTGCGCGGCAATGCCGGCTTCGCGGTCATTGTGGCGCTGGCGCGGCAAGGCGCGGTCGAGGCCGGCTGGATCTACAACCCGCTTGGCGATGTGATGATCTCGGCACTCAAAGGCCAAGGCGCGTGGAGCGCGGGCAAGCGGCTGCACGTCAATGGCGACGTGCCGCCGGAGAAGCTGACTGGCGCCGCTTACGGTCGCACCAAATCCGGCGTGCGTGCCGGGCGCGCGCTCAACGACAGCGGCCGTATTCGCGGTACGCACAATCAAGGTTGCAGCGGTCTCGAATACATGTCGATCGCGCAGGGCATGGCGCAATTCTCGCTGCATTCGCGCTCGCTGCCCTGGGATCATGCCGCCGGGATGTTGATCGTGCATGAAGCCGGCGGTATCGGCAGCTTCCTCGATGGCGGCGTTTATGACACGCGCATCATTGATCGCGCCGTGCTCGCGGCTTCGAGCCCGCAAGCCTGGCAGACCGTGCAGGATGTCGTGACGGTGGCATGAGCCTGTGAAGGGCAAGACTTGCATCATTACCGGCGCGACCGACGGTATTGGGCTCGAAGCGGCCGCCGGGCTGGGGGCGCTCGGTGCGCGGCTGGTCCTGGTCGGCCGCAATCCGGCGAAAGGCGAGGTCGTGCTGGCAGCACTGCGGCAGCGCGTTCCGGGCATCGAGGTCGAGATGCATTACGCCGATCTCTCGCGCCGCAACGAGATCAAGCGCCTGGCGTCTGAATTGCTCGCTGTTACGCCGCGCATCGATGTGCTGCTCAATAATGCCGGCGCGTTCTTCGCCAAGCGCGTGGTGGTCGAGGACGGGATCGAGCAGACTTTCGCGCTCAACCACCTAGGCTATTTCCGGCTGACCGCCCTGCTGCGCGAGCGGCTCATTGCTTCGGCGCCTTCGCGCATCGTCAATGTCGCTTCCGAAGCGCATCGCAACGCAACGCTCGATTTCGACGATCTGCAGACCGCGCACGGCTATAACGGCTGGAAGGCCTATCAGCGCTCGAAGCTCGCCAACATTCTCTTTACGCGCGTGCTGGCGCGGCGTCTCGCCGGCACCGGCGTTACGGCGAATTGCTTGCATCCGGGCTTCGTCAGGACCAGCTTCGGCGACAACAATCGCGGCTTCTGGGGCATCGGCATTCGTCTCGGCAAGCTCTTCGCGGCGGTTTCCGTCCCGCGCGGCGCCGAGACACTGGTCTATCTCGCCTCGGCGCCCGAGGTCGAGGGCATCACCGGCAAGTATTTCGACAAGTGCCGCGAGCGTGAGCCCAACGCGGCGGCACGGAACGATGCGGACGCCGAGCGCCTTTGGAAGGAAAGCGAGCGCCTGGCGTGATCTCGTTGGTCGCTTCTAGTCTAAGGAGAGAGCATGGCAAGGGATATCGTCGTCATCGTCGGCAGCCTGCGCAAGGAATCCTTCAATCGCAAAATGGCCAACGCGCTGCGCGAGTTGGCGCCGGCATCGCTCAAGCTCGAGATCGTCGAGATCGGGCAGTTACCGCTCTACAACCAGGATCTCGATACCGATCCGCCGCCGGCATGGAAGGAATTCCGCGCCCGCGTGAAAAAGGCCGATGGCGTGTTATTCGTGACGCCGGAATACAATCGCTCGATCCCGGCGCCGCTCAAGAACGCGATCGATGTCGGGTCGCGCCCCTATGGCCAGAGCGCCTGGGACAAGAAGCCTTGCGCGGTCGTCAGCGTCTCGCCCGGTGCGATCGGCGCTTTCGGCGCTAATCATCACCTGCGCCAGAGCTTCGTCTTTCTCAACATGCCGGCGATGCCGCAGCCTGAAGCCTATATCGGTGGCGCTGATAAGCTCTTCGATGCGAGTGGCAAGATCGCCAATGACGGCACGCGCGGCTTCATGACGAAATTCATGGAAGCCTACTCCGCGTGGGTCGAAAAACACGCGGCGTGAACGCACAGTCACCGCAGCAATAACGCGCCGGCAAAGAGCAGGTAGAAGATGCTGGCCCAGGATAGACGTTTGCCGGTAACGTGCTCGCCGCGAAACATAAAGAATAGCGCCAGTACCGTGATCGCGGTGACGCCGCCGGCGAGGATCAACGGCCGCTCGAATAGCCATGGCGTGCCAAACAGGCCGAACGCAGTCGGGATCGTTGCCTGAATCATCATCGCGCCGCTGATATTGGCGAGCGCCATATTTTCCTTGCCTTGCCGGACCCAGATGATGGCGTTCATGGTTTCGGGCATCTCGGTGGCAATCGGGCTCAGCAACAGCGCGACGAGTTGCGGGCGCAAGCCGAGCCACGGCCCGATGGTGTCGAGCTGGGCGACGAAGATGCGTGACGCGACGAAAATCAGGATAAGGGCGATGCCGGTTTGCAGCGCCGACCAAAATAGTGATGGCTGAGACTCGTTTGGCCGAAACTTCAGCGGCTCGAGCTCGGTTTCGTCGACCGTGCGCTCGTCGCGCCGTAATTCCTTCACGACGTAGAGCGCGTATGCCCCGATAAAGAGGAGGCCGAGCCAAGATTTGCCGGGAAACGCAACCAAACCGAGCGCGAGCTTGCAGATAAAGATGCTGAGGAACCAGGCTTGATCGCGGCTGAGGCGGCGGCTGTTGACATCGAGAGCCTCCTTGCGGCGGACTTTAAGCCGCGCGGAGCCCATCAAGGTCAGCCCGACTACCCCGTAGGCGAGCGTGCTGAGCGCCAAGGGCCCTCCGAGGGCCGCGCCAATACCGATCTCGCGCTCAGCATCATTATGGCCGAAGACCACGGCGACGAAGGTCACGACACTTTCAGGCAATGCGGTTCCGAACGCCGCCAGGATGGTGCCGGTTGCGGTCTGGCTGACCGCCAACCGCTTGCCCAACCATTCGACTCCGTTGACGAAATATGTGCACGAAAAATAGATCAGAACGGCGGAGCCGAAGAAGAGGATGAGAGTCAGCGCCATGAAGGTCGTCGGGCTGGGCGGTTGACCATGACACCGGCATACCGCCCCCAGCCGGGCGGTAGCGATGTCTATGGTCTCGCCAAGCATGCGGCCCGCTAAACATGCGACTGACCGCGTGCCGATCGCGCCATGCCCCGCAAAGAACGATGCGGTGACAAGTATGTTGGCGCGAACCCCTCTCAGGCGAGGGCGGCTACTCCCCAATGACGCGGCAACCATAACGGAAGCTCGGGCGGTAAGCAACGAGGAGAGACCCGGGGACGACACTTGGGACGAGCCGCAAGACTACCTATATGCAGGCGACTACTTTCGAGAAGAACATGGCTGCACGCAATCCCTACGAGGTGCTGGGCGTCAAGAAAGAGGCGATGGCGGATGAGATTCGCACCGCCTATCGCGCGCTCGCCAAGAAGCACCACCCCGATCTCAACCCCGGCAACAAGCAAGCCGAGGCGCTCTTCAAGGAAATCTCGGCTGCCTACGATCTGCTGTCGGACGCCGATAAGCGCGCGCGCTTCGATCGCGGCGAGATCGACGAAGCCGGCAACGAGAAGCCGCGTGCCTATGCCTATCAGGATTTCGCCGAAGGCGCGCCGGGCGCGAAATACCGCACCAGCCACGAGAACATGTCGCCGGAGGATCTCGACGATCTCTTCTCCTTCTTCGGCCGCGGCGGAGCGCGTGGCGGGCACGGCGGCGAGGGCGCGACCATCCGCATGCGCGGCGGCGACCGGCAATATGCGCTGACCGTCGATTTCCTCGATGCGGTGAACGGCGCCAAGCAGCGGCTGGAGCTCGCGCCAGGCAAAAGCCTTGATGTGACGATCCCGGCCGGCGTGCGCGATGGCCAGGTGCTGCGTCTCGCGGGACAGGGCGGCCCGGGCCTCGGCGGCGGGCCGGCGGGCGACGCGCTGATCGAGATACGTGTTGCGCCTCACGCCTTATTCAGGCGTGAGGGAGATGACATCCATCTCGATCTGCCGGTGACTCTGGGCGAAGCCGTGCTCGGCGGCCGTGTCACCGTGCCGACGCCGACCGGCGCGGTCACGATGACCGTGCCGCCGCATTCCAATACCGGCACGGTGCTGCGCCTTCGCGGCAAGGGTGTCGCCGGCAATGGCGATGAACTGGTGACACTGAAAGTCGTGCTGCCGAGCGATAGCAATGCCGAGCTCGATACTTTCCTCAAAGACTGGGCGGCGAAGTACCCCTATGATCCGCGCAAGGGGATGCGGACATGATCGCGCTCGAAACCCTGCTGCGCCAGGTGCGCGGCCTCGACGCCGCCGAACTCGAGGAATGGATCGAGGCGCGCTGGGTACGGCCTGAGCGCGTCGCCAGCGGCTATGTCTTCCAGGAGATCGACGTCGCGCGCGTGCATCTCATCGTCGAGCTGCGTCACGAGCTGCTGGTCGACGCCGAGGCGATGCCGGTGATCCTCAACCTGCTCGATCAAGTCTATGCGCTGCGCAACCGCCTGAAGAGCGTCGCCGCCGCGATCGAAACGCTGCCACCGGAAACGCAAGCGCTGATCCGCGAGCGGTTGAAGGATTAGGTCCTAAATCGTCACTGCGAGGAGGGCGTCAGCCCGACGAAGCAATCCAGGGATCGCGCACGATTCTGGATTGCTTCGCTTCGCTCGCAATGACGATGATGCTAAACTCCGCGCCATCATGATTCCTTCGCTCCTTTTCTTCCATATCCTCTCCGCCGTCGTCTGGGTCGGCGGCATGTTTTTCGCGCATCAGATGGTGAGGCCCTCGGTCGCCCCGCTCGAAGCGCCAGTGCGGCTCGCGCTGTGGCGCCGGATCTTCGAGCGCTTCTTCGCCTGGGTCTGGGCCGCCGTCGTGCTCCTCTTGATCACGGGCATCTGGATGGAGATCTCGGGTGTGCAGGGCCTCCATGTAACGATCATGGAAGCGCTCGGCGTGATCATGTTTCTTGCCTTCGGACATCTCTTCTTCGCGCCGTGGAAGCGCTTTCGCCGTGCCGTCGATGCCGGCGATTTCCCGGCCGCCGCGGTGCAGCTCAACCAGATCCGCCGTATTGTAGAGCTCAATCTCGTGCTCGGCCTCATCGTCGTCGTGGTCGGGGCGACCGGTCGCTATTGGGGTTAGCAATGTTGAAGATGTACGACCTCGCCGGCGCCGAGGCCGATCGCCGCTTCAGCCCGTATTGCTGGCGCGTGAAGCTCGCCGCGGCACATAAAGGCCTGGACATCGAGACCATTCCCTGGCGCTTCACTGAAAAGGACGTGATCGCTTTCAGCGGCCAAGGGCTGGTGCCGGTGCTGCTCGATGGCGAGCGCGAGATTCACGATTCCTGGGCGGTCGCCGAATATCTCGAAGAAAAATATGCCGATCGGCCGTCGATCTTCGGCGGCCCCGCTGGGAAGGCTTTGTCGTTCTTTCATGCAAGCTGGGCGAATGGCTTCCTTCAGCCGGCGATGATGAAATTCGTCGTGCTCGATATCTGGAATCATGCTCACGCGAAGGACAAACCCTATTTCCGCGAAAGCCGCGAGAAGCGGCTCGGCAAGGCGCTCGAAGCCGCGGTTGCCAATCGCGATAACGAGATTGCCGGCTTTCGCGAGAGTCTCGTGCCGTTGCGTCTGACCCTGCGGGTGCAGCCGTTCCTCGGCGGCGTCCAGCCGCTTTATGCCGATTACGCGGTCTTCAGCAGCTTCCAATGGTGCCGTTGCATCAGCGACTATCCGCTTCTGGCGCCCGACGATCCGATCTACGCCTGGCGCGGCCGCATGCTCGATCTCTATGAAGGGCTCGCCGGCAAAGCGAAAGGTTATCCCGTCTAGAAATAGCGCAGCCAGAGATAGAGCTGGCAGATCGCGAGGCTGACCAAGGTCAGCGGCGCGGCGTATTTCGTGTAGGTCAGAAAATCGAAACGCACGTTGTTGCGCTGCGCGATGCCGGCGACGGTGAGATTGGCCGAGGCGCCGATCAGCGTGCCGTTGCCGCCGAGACAAGCGCCGAGCGAGAGTGCCCACCACAGTGGCAGCAGCGCTTGCTCGCCGCCGAAGCTCGGCGCCAGCACTTTGATCAGCGGGATCATCGCGGCGACGAAGGGGATATTATCGATGATTGCCGAGATGATCGCGGAGGCCCAAAGGATAACGGAAGCGGTAACCGCGAGATTGCCATGCGACAAGGCGACGAGCGTCTGCGCTAGGTCGGCGATCGCGCCCGTCTGCTCGAAGCCGTGCACGACGATGAAGAGTCCGACGAAGAAGAAGATCGTGATCCAGTCGACTTCGCCATAGGTCGCGGTGATCTTGCCGGGCTGCTCGGAGCGGTGATGGACGAGATTGTCGAGCAGCATCAGGCTCGCGGCGCCGATCATCGCAATCGTGCCCGGTTCAAGCCGCAAGAGCGGGGCGAAGATGAAAGCCAGGAGCGTCGCCGCAAAGACGACAAGCGAGAGCCGCAACAGCCGGCCATCGACAATCGCCGAGCGGGCGCTGATCGCCATCACCGCATCGCGTTCGGCTTGTGTCGCCTTCGTCGAGCGGCCCCAGAGGAGCTGGACGAGCACGAGTTGTACCGCCATCACGACGATGACGACCGGCGCCAGGTTGAGGATGAAAGCATTGAAGCTGATGCCGGCTGCGGAGCCGATCATGATATTGGGCGGATCGCCGATCAGCGTCGCCGTGCCACCAATATTCGAGGCCATGATCTCGGCGAAGAGGAACGGGAAGGGCGGCACGCGCAGCCGCTGGGTGATCGAAAGCGTCACCGGCGCGATCAGCAGCACGGTCGTGACATTATCGAGCAGAGCCGAAACGATGGCGGTGACCAGCGCCAGCAGGCAGAGCACGCCGGCGGGTGAAGCACGCACAAGCTGTGCCGATGCGATGGCAAGGAATTCGAATACGCCCGAGCGCCGTGCGATCGAGACCAGGATCATCATGCCGGTCAGCAGTGCAATGGTATTGAAGTCGATGCCCCGGACCGCCTCTTCCTGGGTCAGCAGGCCGGAAAAGATCATTGCGCCCGCGCCGAGCAGCGCGAGCAGCGAGCGGTCGAACCGGTCGGAGATCACCAGCGCATAGGTGACGACGAGGATGACCGACGCCGTAACCAACGGATCGAAGCCGAAAATCACCTGCACGCGCTACGTCGCTCCCAATACGGATGCCGCAGCGCGCAAGTCTGCCATCTGCGCGGCGACAAATCATCTGAAACCGCATGCGAATCGGGCTCTCCACAACTCTCAGTGCCGTGACAGTTGACCCCGTCGCGCGGCGCATGGTAACCGGGCGACAAAGATTGCGGCCGCGCGCCGCGAGAAAGGATCGTGGGATGGAAGGGCCGCAGCGCTCGCATACGGGCTGGTACGTCGTGTTGGGCCTGTTCTGCCTGCTCGTCCTGTGGGTACCGCTCTACAACCGCGCCGAGCCCACCTTCATCGGACTGCCATTCTTCTA
>DATMZZ010000230.1:0-9846 GCA_035573175.1 Allostellaceae bacterium | reverse complement strand
CGTGCCGCTGGATTAGGAGCGCTGATGATCACGCCGGATGATCAGACTGAGCCAGTATCCGATGAAGCCGTCGATGCGGCAATCGCCGGTGGGCCCCGCGGCGCCGTGGCGCTTTCCGGCGTCGCGACCGCGATCGTTCTCGCGATCTGGTTCCTGTTCTATCTCCTCGTCTTCGTGCCCCGGGCGACGCCATGAGCGAAGCGTCTTCCCATGGCTCGGTGGCAGGCGCCGCCGAGCGCGCGGAGCGGCGTTGGAGCTATCTCTCTGTCGCGATCATCCTCTTGCTGATCGCGATGGCGACCTTCGCCGGGATCCATCAAGCGACGATGCCGCAACCACGCGTCGAGACCGTCGATCCGAGCACGCTGCATCTCGCCGGCGAGTTCATCGAGAGCAATCTCGGCACAGCGGTCGCTCCCGACGGCTCGGTCACGGTGCGCCTCGTCGCCCAGCAATATTCGTTCACACCGTCTTGCCTTGTCGTGCCGATGGACACGCCGGTCACGTTCCGTGCGACCAGCGCCGATGTCGTGCATGGCTTTCTGATCGCGGGCACGACCATCAATCTTAATCTCGTTCCCGGTTACATCGCGACCTATTCGACGCGCTTCTCTCAGCCGGGCGATTTGCTGATGCCGTGCCACGAATTCTGCGGTGTCGGACACGAGGGCATGTGGGCGCATGTGCATGTGGTCGATCGCGGCACTTTTCAGCGGCTCGCCGGCGGGCAGGGGAGGCTGAGCTGTGCCGCTCAATAAGCGTTTGATCCTCGCGCATCTTTGGCTCGCTTTCGCGGGCTTCGCGGTGGCGTTGCTGCTCGGCGAATGGCAGATGCTGGTGCGCTCGCCATTCCATGCCTGGATCGGCGATCCCGAATGGTATTACCGCTCCGTCACCGCGCACGGCACGACGATGGCCTATGTGCTGCCGACGCTGCTGGCGATGGGGCTCGGCTATTTCATCGCGGAGACCTCGCTCGAGCGGCCGCTGATCGGTGTACGCTGGGCGTGGACCGGATTCGCGCTGGCGGTGATCGGCACGGTGATGGCCGTCGTGCCGGTCGCCATCGGCCGCGCCTCGGTGCTCTACACCTTCTATCCGCCGCTGACCGGCAGCCCGTTCTATTACATCGGCATCGTGCTGGTCGTGGTCGGCTCATGGATTTGGGTACTGCTGCTGTCGCTCAACCTCTATCGCTGGAAACGCGACAACCGCGGCAAGACGGTGCCGCTACCGATGTTCATGATTGTCGCCGGCTCCTATCTCTGGGCTTGGACAGCGGTCGGCGCGGCGCTCGAGCTGCTGTTCCAGATTCTGCCCGTGGCGCTCGGCCTCGTGAACACGGTCGACGCCGGGCTCGCGCGCGTGTTCTTTTCCTGGACGCTGCACGCGATCGTCTATTTCTGGCTCATCCCGACCTATATCGCCTATTACACCATCGTGCCGCGCGCGATCGGAGGGCGGGTCTTCAGCGATCCGATGGGTCGCCTCGCTTTCGCGTTGTTCCTCGTGGTGGCGATGCCGATCGGTATCCATCACGTCTTCGAGGATCCGGAGGTCGGCGCGGGATTTAAATATCTTCAATCGGCTTTCACGGCCGTCGTCGCGTTACCGACCTTCATGACCGTGTTCACGATCTGCGCTTCGGTCGAGATCGCCGCCCGGCTGCGTGGCGGCAAGGGCTGGTTCGGCTGGATCGGCGCGTTGCCGTGGCGCAATCCGATGATGCTCGCCGTCGCGTTCTCCTTCGTCATGCTCGGCTTCGGCGGCGCCGGCGGTCTCGTCAATATGAGCTATCAGCTCGATGTCACGATCCATAACACGCAGTGGATCACCGGCCACTTCCATCTAATCTTCGGTGGTGCGATCGTGATCATGTATTTCGCTTTCGCTTACGATATCTGGCCGCATCTCACCGGCCGTGCTCTCGATTGCCATGGGCTGATCCGCCTGCAGCTCTGGGGTTGGTTCGTCGGCATGATGGTCCTGACCTTCCCCTGGCATCTGGTCGGCATTTTCGGCATGCCGCGTCGCATGGCGTTTTACGATTTCACCGATCCCGAGATTGCCCGCCAGGCGATCCCGGTGATGATCTCGGTCGTCGGGGGCGCGATCGTGCTGCTCTCAGGCTTGCTCTTCATTGCCATTCTCCTGATCGGGCATCGCGCCGCGGCCGTCACGCCGCCGGCTTACCGTTACAGCATCGCGCTGCATCCGCCGCAGCGCATGCCTGCGGTGCTCAACGGCTTCGGCCTGTGGGTCGCGTTGATGCTGGCGCTGACCGTCGTCAATTACGGCTTTCCGATCGCCAATCTCTTGACGGTTGCCGGCTCGCCGGTGCCCGCGGTACGCGTCGGTGACGTGAAATGACGGCGCGCGCGTGGCTTCAGGATCGCTGGGTCGTGACAAGCGTCGCGATCACCGCGGCTTTCGCCTGCGCGGCGATATTGCTCGGCTTCGTCATTTTGCCACTGCTGCAAGGCAACCGGCTCTATGCCGGTCTGTGGGACGCGATCTGCAGCGCTGCCGGCGTGCTGACGCACAGCGCTCCAACGCCCATTGTCACCGGGCGGCAGGCGACGACCAAAGTCGTCCTGACGCCGACGATGTTGCAACCAGCCGACGCCGAGGCGATCGGGCGCGGCGCGACGCTGGCGCAAAATTGCACCATGTGTCACGGCGCGCGTGGCCTCAGCCCGGCGGATAGCCCCAATCTCGCGGGGCAGTATCCGTTTTTCCTTTATAAGGAGCTGAAGGATTTCCAATCGGGCGCGCGCGAGAGCGGGGTGATGCAGCCGCTGGTCGCCAATCTCTCCGATCGCGATCTGCGCGATCTGGCGGCCTATTATGCCTATCTCCCGCGTCTGCCCGGCGTGCATACGGGGCCGCGGCGGCCGGCGGTCGTCATCTACGGTGCGCCGTTGCGCGGCATCGCGCCATGCGGCTCCTGTCATGGCGCGCTCGATTACAAGCTCGGCAGTGCTTGGCTCGAAGAGCAGCCGGAGGTCTATCTCCGCACGCAATTAGAGGCTTTCGCCTCGGGCGCGCGGCGCAACGATATCGAGGGCGTCATGCGCAATATCGCGCGCCAGATGACGCCGGACGAAATCGCCGCCGCGGCGAAATACTACGCCGACACACCGCCGCCCTGAGCGTTTTGGGCTTCGGCAGAGTTCGCGCCAGCGTGACGCGATCGCTCTTTCGCGATAGGCTCGCCTGCAAGCAGGAGGGGGAAACGCGAATGAGGATGATATTCGGTTCACTCGCCGTGGCGGCGACGCTGCTCGTCGCGAGTGCCGCGCAGGCCAATGACGCGGTTCATGTCGGCAAAGCGCAGGGCACGGCCTGGACCTTCCTGCCCGTCGATATCGGCATCCAGCAAGGTATCTTCGAGAAGCTCGGCCTCGATGTCGACAGCGCCAGCCTCGGCGGCGACGCGAAGGTGCAGCAGGCGCTGATCGCCGGCAGCGTCGATTTCGGTCTCGGCAGCGGGCCCGGCATGGCGCTCGCCTCGAAAGGCGGCGCGGCGATTGCCGTCGCGCAATTCGCGGGGCCGCCGCGCAACATCTCGGCGATCGTGCTCGAGGATTCGCCGATCAAGAAAGTCGCCGATCTCAAAGGCAAGATGATCGCGGTCTCAACGGTGGGCTCGCTCAGCGACTGGCTGGCCAAGCAGATGGCGATTCAAGAAGGCTGGGGCGCGAACGGCATCAAGACCGTGCCGCTCGGCGCGGTCGAAGCCTCGATCGCCGCGATGAAGGCGCATCAAATCGATGCGGTGGTGCTCTCGACCGAGGCGGGCTTCGGCCTCGAAGAGCGGCATGAGGGCCGCATGCTGATCTCGATGGATCACTATGCGCCGCATTTCATCACCCATGTCGTGTTCGCGCGAAAAGCCCTCGTGGCGGAAAAGCCGCAAGTGGTCGAGCGCTTCCTCAAAGGCTTCTTCGCCTCGATCGCCTATATGAAAGCGCATCGCGCCGAAACCTCGGCGCTTGCCGAAAAGGTGCTGAAGCAGGATCGCGGCGTCGTTGAGAAGGATTACGATTTCGAATTGCCGATGTTCACCACCGACGGCACTTTCGATCCGCGGGCGGTTGCGGTGCTGAAGAAGTCCTATGTCGAGCTCGGCACGTTAGCCAGCGAGCCGCCGGATAGCGCGCTGTTCACGACGCAATTCGTGCCGGTGAAACCCTAGAAGAGATTACCACGGAGGCACGGAGAGCATTGAGAGGCATTTATACGCGCAACGCGCGCAAAGCGTGCTCTCAGTGTTCTCCGTGTCTCCGTGGTGATCCTTTAATCATCGTTGTCGCCGTGCCGGATGGAATTCCTCCGGCATGGTCTCGGGCATGAAGAAAAAGATGACGGCGAAACCGCAAGCCGCGATGGCGGCGAGGGTGAAGAAGCCGATCGTGTAGCCGAAGCTCTGTGCGAGAAAGCCGATGGCGACATTGGTCACGGCGCTGCCGATGCCTTGCGCCGTGCCGGCAAAGCCTTGCGCGAGGTTGTAGCGCCCGCTGCCGCGCATCACGTCGCTGATGACGAGCGGCGTCATGATGCCGATGACGGCGGAAGTGAGTCCGCCGGTCGCCTGCGCCGCGACCACCCACCAAGGTCCGGGCGCGAGAACGAATAGCACGGCGCGAACCGGCAGCGCGCCGAAGCCGAGGAGCAGCAGCGGCTTGCGACCCCAATCCTCCGCGCGCCGTGCGATCCACGCCGCGAGCAGCGCCGTCACTATCTCCGGAACGATGACCATCGCCGAGGTGAAGAGCACGGAGATCTCCTGATGCTCCTGCCCGACGCGCTCGCTCGCGAGCGGTGTCATCGACGCATTCGCGAGCTGGAACAGGACAAGGCTGCCGACGAAGATCAGCAGAATGGGATGTTTCGCCAGCTCGCGTAGCGGTGCAGCCTCGCGCGGCTTCTCGCGGTTTCGCGCCGAGCGGGCGCGGGCGTAATCGATATCCTGTCCGCGGATTTGTGTCAGCGCAAAAGCGGCCGGCAGACACAGCCCCGCCGCGATCAGGAAAATCGTCCATGTCGTGACGAAATGGCCAAGCAGGCCGAGCGCCGCCGCTGTCGCCGCGTTGCCGAAACTGCCGTAGCGATGGTTACGGCCGAGGCGATGGTTGAACGCGCGGTGGCCGACAAGGCCGAGGCCGATCGCGACTTCGGCGGGGCGGACGATGCCGGCGGTACTGCCTTGCAGGATCTCCGCCGCGAAAATCATGACGCCGTTGGTGAAGAAGGCGTAGATCAAGGCACCGGCGGCAATCATCGCGAGCGCCAGGCCGAGGAGCAGGCGCTTGTTCGGTGCGGCATCGACGATCGCGCCGCCGGGAAGCTGGCTGAGGATTCCCGCAACCCCGCCGACCGTGAGCAGCAGGCCGATCATGCCCTGCGACCAGCCGTTGGCGATCAGATAGACGGCGACGAACGGACCGAAAGCGGTCTCGACATCGGCGATGAAGAAGTTGAGCCAATCGAGCGCGCGCTGACTCTGATTCGATGGTGCGGCATCGTCCTCTGCCAACGCAGATGCTCCTCTCGCGGCGTATCCTCGCTAGGAAACGCCGATGAGGTGGCTCGGGCTCAATCGGCCCGAGGACAGAGCTCCAGAAGAGTGAGCTTAGTCGTCGCTGTCGGCGGCCGTCGCGACGGCCGCGCGCGCAGCGATGCGCTTGGTGCCGCCGGTCGTCGCCAGCATGGCCAGCGGCGGTACCGCCAGCAGGATAGCCATCAGCCCGGCGCCGGTCGTTCCAGCCCAGGCGATGAGCGGCCCGGTCGCGAGCGCAATCAGCACCGAGATGCCGGCGGCGCAGGTATCGTTGAAGCCCAAGGCGCGGCCACGCGTCGCGGTCACATAGTGATCGGCGATCAGCGCCGTCGCCGAGACATTCGCCGCCGCCCAGCCGATGCCGACGAGGAATGCGCCGAGCGTGATCGGGAAATAGGAATGGGTGTAGGCGACAAGGCCGGCACCGGCGAGCGCAGTCGCAACGCCAGGGAACATCACCGCGTCGCGGCCGTAGCGGTCGGTCAGCTTGCCGAGCGGAATGGTGAAAGCGAACATGCCGGCCGAATGGCACATGCTGGAGATCGCGATGCCGGTGAGGCCGGTGCCGCAATCCTTGAGCACCAGCGAGTTCAGCACCATCACGATCGACATATTCCCCTGCACCGAGCAGTTGGAAATGATCGCGAGGCGGATGATCGGCCGGCGCAGCAAGCTCATCGCGCTGAACGCCGCCGCCTCTTCGTGATGGCGTGCCTTTGTGACGACGCCCGGATAATAGAGATGCAGATTCTGCCCGATATGCTTCGGGTCCGGCCGTACGAAGAAGATGAGACAGATGCCCGGCACGATGAGGCAGGGCAGCAGGAACCAGCCGAGGCCGAGCGGGTCGGCGCCGGTCCGGTCGGCGATCGCTTGCGATATGCTGATCACCAGCGGGCTCATGACAAGGCCGAAGAGCGAGCCGGTCGCGAGATAACCGAGCGCGGTCGCGCGATGACTCGGCGGGAACATGTCGGTCGCGGCGACGCGAAGCTGCTGCGACGCGTTCATGCCCATGCCGAAGATGAGAACGCCGATGACGAAGAGCGCGAAGCTCGACCGGCTCATCGAGGTCGCGACCACCAGGGTGCCGGCGAGCGCGAGGCAGAGTCCCAACAGGATGCCGGGCTTACGGCCATAGGTGTCGGTGATCTTGCCAGCCGGGTAGGCGACGAGAAAACGGCTGAGACCGACGAGCCCGACCGATACGCCGACGAGATCGGGCGCGCCGGTCAGTGCCAGCACCATCAGCGGCCCGAAACTATAGGTGAAGGACATACCCACGCCGGTGAAGGTCTGCGACAGCGCGAACAACGTCATGTTGCGCTTGATGACCGTCGGGACGCGGAATGGGGTGGGGGAGGTGCTGGCGGAGAGGCTCACGGGGTCGAAGAGTAGCAGAAGGGGCGGCTCCAACAATCGGCAATGCTGGCCGATCAGCCCGGCCTTTTTTGCATCTTCGCGCGTGCGAAAGGAGCGCCCCTCGCCGAATCAGTCGTCATTGCGAGCCCCTTCGACAAGCTCAGGAGCGAAGCAATCCAGGGCATCACGTGAGGCTCCTGGATTGCTTCGTCGCGCGATGCGCTCCTCGCAATGACGCCCTAAGATGGGCGCATATCCAGTAGGATCGGGGAACCAGGATGCCCACCAACACCACGCCGGCCATCAATCCCAATGTCACGCGCTCGCGTCTCGTTCTGGAGATCGCGTCGGAGATGTGCGGCGGCACGGCGGAGCATCCGGTGCCGGAATGGTTCCAGCCCAAGGTGGTCCTGCGCAACGCAGCGGGCGGCAAGCCGGTGACGCTTTTCGCGGTGAGTTCGGCCGAGGGCATCTTCGCCGTCGCCAAGCGCGAGGCCGATCTCGCGATCATCAATCCGGCCTGCGTGCTGTCGGTGGCGGTGAAAGGGAAGAGCATCTTCAAGGAGCCGCTGCCCTTGCGCGCAGTAACGGTGATCCCGTCCTGGGACCAATTCGTCTTCGCGGTGCGGCCCGAGACCGGGATCGAGCGCTTCGAGGACATCGCGGCGAAGAAGCCGAAGCTCAAGATCATGATGCGCGGCGCGCTCGATCACACGCTGCACCATATGTTCGACGATGTCGCGGCGGCGGCAGGCTTCTCGCGCGAGAACATCGCCGCTTGGGGTGGGGAGGTGTTGAAGAAGGGCAGCGTGCCTTGGCCGCATACGCCGACCTTCAAGGCGCTGGTCAACGGCGAGGTCGACGCGCTCTTCGACGAGGCGGCGCATTCCTGGGTGCCGCAGGCTCTCGACGCGGGAATGCGTGTCTTGTCTCTTAGCGAGAATACGGTGAAGAAGCTCGAGGATATGGGCTATCGCCGCGCGGTGCTGCCGAAATCGGCCTATCCGAAGCTCCCCGCCGATGTGCTGTCGATCGATTTCAGCGGCTGGACGGTGTTCGTGCGCGCCGATGCCGAAGACAAGCTGGTCGAGCAGATCTGTGCCGGGCTCGCCGCGCGCAACATGAACATCGCCTGGGAAGAGCCGGGCGATCTCCCGGTCGAGCGCATGGCGAAAGAGGCGATCGACACGCCGCAATGCGTGCCGCTCCATCCTGCCGCCGAGCGCTATTGGAAAAGCCGCGGCTGGCTCTGAACCCGGCGCGCTCAAGAGAGGTTTTCCCATTAAGTCACTGTTGCTGCGGCAACATATTTTTGGATTTCATAAATACCGACCGGTTGGTATGTTGACGCATGGATGGAGCTATAACCGCCAAAGCCAAGCCCGATGCGCGCAAGCGATTGCTCGATGCGGCGATGCAGGCGATCCGGACGCAGGGCTATTCGGCGACGAGTGTGGACGATATCTGCCGCGCGGCAGGCCTGACCAAGGGCGCGTTCTTCCACCACTTCAAGAGCAAGGAAGAGCTTGCGGTCGCCGCCGCGGCCCATTTCTCGGCGATGGCGGAAGTGCTCTTCGCTTCGGCAGCTTATCGAAAGCTGGGCGATCCGTTGGATCGCCTATTGGGTTATGTCGATTTCCGCGGCGCGATCCTCGATGGGCCGATCCCGGAATTCACCTGCCTCCTCGGGACGATGGTGCAGGAGGCCTATGCGACATCGCCCGCCATCCGCCGGGCGTGCGACACCTATATCGGTGCGCATGCGGCGGAGGTGGCGAAGGACATCGCCGCGGCGAAGGCGCTCTACGCGCCGCGAGCGGAATGGAGCGCCGAGAGTGTCGCGCTCTATACGCAGGCGGTGCTACAGGGCGCTTTCATTCTCGCCAAAGCGAAAAACGGTAACGCGATCGCGCGAGACTGCGTGGCGCATCTGCGCCGCTATCTCGAGCTGCTGTTCGATCGGCACAACCAGGAGGAGGAGTGACAATCATGCCGGCACCACGCGGAAAGTTCATCTGGTACGACGTGATGACCAACGACACGAAAGCGGGCACCGATTTCTATAAAGCTGTCATCGGGTGGAACGCGGCCGACTTCCCGATGGCGGACGGCAGCAACTACACCGTCTTCAGCCAAGGCCAGACCATGGTCGGCGGTCTGATGAAGATCCCGCCCGATGCCTCCGCAATGGGCGCGAAGCCGTGCTGGTCGGGCTACATCGCGGTCGACGATGTCGATGCCGATGCCAAGCGCATCACTGCGGCCGGCGGCAAGATCACGCGCGAGCCGACCGATATCCCGAATGTCGGCCGCTTTGCCGTCGCGATGGATCCGGGCGGGGCGATGTTCTTCATCTTCAAGCCGAGCAGCGACGAGACGCCGGCGGCGCATGCGCCGATGGCCCCGGGCTTCATCGGCTGGCATGAGCTCTATGCAGGCGATCTCGATCGCGAATGGGATTTCTACTCGAAGCTTTTCGGCTGGACCAAGGCGCAGTCGATGGATATGGGCGCGATGGGCGTCTATCAGACCTTCACCATCAACGGCGTCGAGAGCGGCGGCATGATGAAACAGCCGCCGCAAGTGCCGGGCCCATTCTGGAACTACTATCTCGGCGTCGACAGCGTCACGGCCGCGGCGGAGCGCGCGAAGCAACGCGGCGCGACCGTCGTGAACGGACCGATGGAAGTCCCAGGCGGTTCGTGGATCGTGCAGGCGCTCGACCCCCAGGGCGCTTTCTTCTCGGTGATCAGCGCCACCAAGTAAGCCCGCGCAGCGGCGCCGCAGATCGGAACTGCGGCGCCGCATGCCCGTTTGCATAGGGAGGTTGTCCTAAAGAAGAGCTGGGCCTCCCGTGACCATCGCTTGCCCTGATTGTGGGACGTTGCAGGATTTGCCGCCGCCGTCGCGACGGTCGAAAG
>DATMZZ010000229.1:0-5235 GCA_035573175.1 Allostellaceae bacterium | reverse complement strand
GGTAATGCCGGCATTGTTGACCATGATGTCGATATGGCCGTAGCGCTCGAGCGACGCCCCGAAGAGCTTTGCCATATCGCCGTCGCGCGCGACATCGGCGCGGAGATACATCGCGCTGCCTTGGCCCTGGGCGCCATCGATCTCTTTCGCGACGCGCGTACCGCCCTCGTCATTGATGTCGTTGATGATGAGCTTCGCGCCTTCTTCGGCAAAACGCTTGGCGATCGCCTCGCCGAAGCCCGAGCCGCCGCCGGTGATGATCGCCACTTTCCCCGCCAAGCGCATTGCTGCCTCCCTGCACCGTTATCGGTGCAGTCTGGCACGCGTCGGCCCCCGCGAAAAGTCAGGGACCGGAAAGTCAGGGACCGGAAAGTCAGGGACCGAAAAGTCAGACGGTGATGTTGAGGATCGAGCCTCGCGGCCGGTTGGCCGGCATTGGACTCGCCGTTGTAACCGCGGTCGCGAGCGATTGCGCCGGGGCGGGCCGAGTGGCGACCGGCTTGGCCTGTGCCACCGCCGCGGCGGATTGGACCGGCGCCGTTGCTTGTGCCGGGGCTGCGGGCTTTGCCGCGCGCAAGGCACGAATCTGCTCCAGCACCGCGAGCTGGGTCTGCGAGAGTGTGCCGGAAGCGGGCGAAATAGCCATGATCGAGAGCCTGCCCGAACATGGTAAATGCGTGGTTAATCCTCTCCTTGTTGCCCGCACGCAACGGTTTTATTCTGACGGCAAAGCCAAAAGGGAGACTTTCGCCATGCCGGATGCCAGCACCATTCCCGTTCCCTCCACGGTCGCGACCAGCGCCTGGATCAACGAAGCGAAATACAAAAAGCTCTACGAGGAATCGATCGCCGATCCGGCGAAATTCTGGGGCGAGCACGGCAAGCGGCTCGATTGGATCAAGCCTTATACCAAGGTCAAGAACACGAACTACGAGGGCAACGTCTCGATCAAATGGTATGAGGACGGTACGCTCAACGCCGCCTACAACTGCGTCGACCGGCATCTGAAGGACCGTGCTGATCAGACCGCCATCATTTGGGAAGGCGATGACCCGAATGAGAGCAAGCACATCACCTATGCCGAGCTGCATGAGAATGTGTGCCGCCTCGCCAATGTGCTGAAATCGCACGGCATCAAGAAAGGCGACCGCGTCACCATCTACCTGCCGATGATCCCGGAGGCGGCCTACGCGATGCTCGCCTGCGCGCGGATCGGCGCGATCCACAGCGTCGTCTTCGGCGGCTTCTCGCCGGACAGCCTCGCCGGACGCATCCAGGATTGCGATTCGCCCTATCTCATCACCGCCGATGAAGGACTGCGCGGCAGCCGCAAAGTGCCGCTGAAGGCGAATTCCGACGAAGCGCTGAAGACCTGCCCCGGCGTCAAGAAGGTGCTGGTGGTGAAGCGCACCGGCGGCAACATCGCTTGGACCGAAGGCCGCGACGTCTGGTACCACGAGGAGATGGCGAAGGCGTCGAAGGACTGCCCGCCGACCGAGATGAGCGCCGAGGATCCGCTCTTCATCCTCTACACCTCGGGTTCGACAGGCAAGCCGAAGGGCGTGCTCCACACCACCGCCGGCTATCTCGTCTACACCGCGATGACACATCAATACGTCTTCGATTATCACGACGGGCAAATCTACTGGTGCACCGCCGATGTTGGCTGGGTGACCGGCCACAGCTACATCGTCTACGGGCCGCTGGCGAATGGCGCGACCACGCTGATGTTCGAAGGCGTGCCGAATTACCCCGATGCTTCGCGCTTCTGGCAGGTGATCGACAAGCACAAGGTCCAGATCTTCTATACCGCCCCGACCGCGATCCGCGCGCTGATGCGCGACGGCGACAGCTATGTCACCAAGACCTCGCGCAAATCGCTGAAGCTCTTGGGCTCGGTCGGCGAGCCGATCAATCCGGAAGCCTGGCTCTGGTATCACCGTGTCGTCGGCAACAGCCGCGTGCCGATCGTCGATACCTGGTGGCAGACCGAGACCGGCGGCATCCTCATCACGCCGCTGCCCGGTGCGACGCCGCTGAAGCCCGGCTCCGCGACGCGGCCCTTCTTCGGCATCAAGCCGCAGATCGTCGATGGCGACGGCAACGTGCTGGAAGGCGCGGCTGAGGGCAATCTTTGCATCACCGATAGCTGGCCCGGCCAGATGCGGACCGTCTATGGCGATCACAAGCGCTTCATCGAGACTTACTTCTCGACGTTCACGGGCAAGTATTTCACCGGCGACGGCGCGCGCCGCGACGAGGACGGTTATTACTGGATCACCGGCCGCGTCGACGACGTAATCAATGTCGCGGGCCATCGTCTCGGCACCGCCGAGGTGGAAAGCGCCCTCGTCGCCAATACCAAGGTCGCCGAAGCTGCTGTCGTCGGCTATCCGCACGACATCAAGGGCCAGGGCATCTATGCCTATGTCACGCTGAAGCTCGGCATCGAGCCGAGTGAGGATTTGCGCCAGGAGCTGACGCAATGGGTGCGCAAGCAGATCGGCCCGATCGCGACGCCGGATCTTATCCAATGGGCACCGGGCCTGCCGAAGACGCGCTCGGGCAAGATCATGCGCCGCATCCTCCGCAAGATCGCGGCGGACGAATCGGATCAGCTCGGCGATACGACGACGCTGGCCGATCCGGCCGTGGTGACCGATCTCGTCGGCAACCGCATGAACAAGGGGTGACGCGATGGCCCATACGCGGCGCTACATCAAAGGCGAATTCCCGCAGACGCGCGGCTATTCGCCGGCGGTCCTCACCCAAGGCGGAACGAGCGTCTATCTCGCCGGTGTCACGGTCTCGGTCGATTCCAACGGCAAGGCGCTGCATGGCGATTTCGACGGCCAGGTGCGGGAGATCTTTGCCAAGATCGGCAAGACGCTCGAGGAAGCCGGCGGCAAGCTCGCCGACATTGTGACGATGACCGTCTTCATCACCGATGCGCGCTATGGCGATCGCTTCACCCAGCTCCGCCGCGAGATTTTCGGTGATAATTTTCCGGCGAGCGCGCTGATCACCTGCGCCGGGCTTGCCCGGCCCGAGCTCCTGGTCGAGGTGCAGGGCATCGCTGTGATCGGCTAGGGGTCGCGCGACGCGCTAATCGACGAGGAAGCCGCGCAGCGCGCGGTTGGCGACGGTCAGCATCGCGAGATCGGGCTGCGTCGCCGCTTCGATCTCGCGCACCAGCGTGTCGAGCCGGCCGAGATCGCGCGCATGGCCATCGAGCCAAAGGCGGAAATCGCCGCCCCGCGCGAGGGCGCGCGCGGTGAGATCGGCCTGATGCGCGTAGAGATCCTCGATCAGCGCCGAGATCGCGAGCTTTTGCCACTGCGTCTCAGCGAAAAGCTTCCGCGCGGCGCCACGGAGCGCGTCGAGCTTGAAGCGTGCGCCGATCGCGAAGAAGCGCTGCCCTGATTCGAGGAGATCGCGCTGCGCGGTCTTAGCGAGACGCACGATATCGACTGACGATAGAAGGAAATTAAGCCGCGCGACACGAAGCGCGAGTTCCCGCGGAGCGCCTTTATCGACGAAAACCGCGATTTGACGCGCAAGCTCGTCCTTCTCGGATTGGGGAATGAGTTCGTCGATATGCTCCGCCAGCCGCGCAATGGCGGGGCGATTGGCTTCGACCTGTGCCTTGATGTCGAGCCGCGAGCCGGCGAGGAACCAGGCGGCGACGCGCTCGACGAGGCGCAGCGCGGTGCGGATCATTTCGAGCTGCAACTGCGCCGGCACTTTATTGTCGAGCGCGTTGATATCGGCCCACAACGCGTCGAGATCGAAAATCTGGCGCACGATCATATAGACGCGGGCGACATCGCCCGGGCCGCGGCCGGTGCGCGCCGCCAGCTCGCGCGGGAAGGTGATGCCGGTGCGGTTGACAAGATCGTTGGCGGCAACGGTCGCGATCAACTCGCGCCGCAGCCGGTGATGCGCGATCTCATCGCGGAAGCGTTCGCGCAGGATTGTCGGGAAATAGCCAAAGAGATCGCCCTCAAGCTGCGGATCGTCGGGGAAATCGCTCTCGATCAGATCCTCAGCCAGTGTGTTTTTCACATAGGCGAGGAGCACCGAGAGCTCTGGCCGGGTCAGCGGCTGTTGCGCTTGCGCCCGCGACGCGAGCACATCGTCCGACGGCAGGAATTCGACCGCGCGATCGAGCCGCCCGGCGCGTTCGAGATCGCGGATCAGCCGCGCCTCGCTATCGAACCGCTCGGCGCCATAGGATTCGGCCAGCGACAGCGCCAAGCCCTGCAGATAATTGTCCTGGAGCACATGCGCGGCGACCTCGTCGGTCATCTGCTGCAAGAGCGCATTGCGTTCGTCGAGCGTGATCCGGCCGGCTGCCATCGCGCCGTTGAGCAGAATCTTGAGATTGACCTCGTGATCCGAAGTGCTGACGCCGGCGGAATTGTCGATCGCATCGGTGTCGATGCACCCGCCCTTCATCGCATATTCGATACGGCCGCGCTGCGTCACGCCGAGATTGGCGCCCTCGCCCACGACTTTGGCACGCACGTCGCTACCATTGATACGGAGCGCATCATTGCTCTTGTCGCCGGCATCGGCATGGATCTCGGTCGAGGCTTTGATAAAGGTGCCGATGCCGCCGAAGAACAGGAGGTCGACGGGTGCCTTGAGGATCGCCTGGATCAGCTCGGCTGGGGTCAGATGTTCGGCCTTGATATCGAGCCGCATGCGCATTTCGGGCGAGAGCGGGATCGATTTCGCACTGCGCTCGAAAACCCCGCCGCCTTTGGAGATCAGCGTCTTATTGTAGTCGGCCCAACTCGAGCGCGGCAGATCGAAGAGCCGCTGCCGTTCGGCAAAGCTTTTCGCCGGATCGGGACTGGGATCGAGGAAGATGTGCAGGTGATTGAACGCGGCGATGAGCTTGGTGTGCGGCGAGCGCAGCATGCCGTTGCCGAAGACGTCGCCCGACATGTCGCCGACGCCGACCGTGGTGATCGGGTCGGTCTGCACGTCCACGTCGATCTCGCGGAAATGCCGGCGCACCGCCTCCCAGGCGCCGCGGGCGGTGATGCCCATGCCCTTGTGATCGTAGCCCTGACTGCCGCCGGACGCGAAGGCGTCGCCGAGCCAGTGGCCCTTCTCCAGCGAGAGGGCGTTGGCGATGTCCGAGAAGGTGGCGGTGCCCTTGTCGGCGGCGACCACGAGATAGGGATCATCGCCATCATGCCGCACGACATCTCTGGGCGGCACGAC
>DATMZZ010000228.1:0-2530 GCA_035573175.1 Allostellaceae bacterium | reverse complement strand
TCGGCGTCGAGATACCGCGCGGCTGGCATGGCAGCACGTGGGGCACGATCTATCGCCCGCTGCGCGCCGCGTTTCCGTCCGCGCTCTACCACGCCGGCAAAGCGATCGAGCGCGTCGAGCAAGACGAGACGAGCGTCACCGCGATCTTCGCCGACGGCACGCGCGAGCAAGGCGATTTGCTGATCGGCGCCGATGGCGTTTATTCGACGGTGCGCCGGCAATTCCTGCCTGAGATTGCGCCGCTCCAAGCCGGCTATATCGCCTGGCGCGGCATCCTCGGGGAGCGCGATCTGCCGCCGGCCGCGCATGATCTGCTGCTCGAGCGCGCGGCCTTCACCTTTCCCGACAACGAGCTCGTCGTCTCGCTGCCGGTGCCGGGGGCCGACAACGATCCCCGCCCTGGCCATCGCCGCTACTATTTCATCTGGTATCGTCCCGCCTCAGCCGGGGAGCAGCGCGCGCTTTTCACCGATGCGAGCGGGCGCGATCACGGCCTCGCAATCCCGCCGCCGCTCATCCGCGCCGAATTCATCGCCGCCATGAAAGCCGATGCGCGCCGTGTGTTACCGACGGTGATGGGCGAGATCGTCAGCCGCGTCGCCCAACCGCTGCTGCAATCGATCACCGACCTGGAAGCGCCGCGCATGGTCTTCGGCCGCGTCGCACTGCTTGGCGATTCCGCTTTTGTCGCGCGGCCGCATGTCGCTGCCGGCACGAGCAAGGCGGCACTCGACGCTGCCGGGCTTGTCGCCGCGCTCGCCGCGCATGCGGGCGATATCGACGCGGCGCTCCAGCAATATGAGCGCGAGCGGCTCGCTTTCGGCCGCGCCGTGATCAGCCACGCGCGCTATCTCGGCGCCTATCTCGAAGCCGCCCATCTCGAATCAGGGGGCACGGCGGTGCCGCGCGATCCCGAGCAGGTGCTGCGCGAATACGGCGCGCCGCATCTCGTGCGCGAGGTGAATTTCGATTAGTCGACTGCGCCGGCATAGCGCGAGAGATCGATGATCTCGAGCACATTGCCGTCGGGATCCTCGAAATAGGCGCGCGGCCCGTCGATGATGCCGTCCTGGCGATCCTCGTCCCACAGGAATTTGACGCCGCTCGATTTGAGTTCGGCGAGGGCAGGCGCGTAATCCTCATGCGCGACCAAGAAGGAATGATGGATATCGCGCTCGCCGGCGGTCGAGATCGGCTTCTCGGTTTTCGCCAGGATCACGCAATCGCCACCACTGTCGAGGAACACCATGCCGCGCGCGCCGGTATCGCGCAGCAGCCGCATCCCGAGAACACGGCAGTAGAAATCCTTCGCGCGTGCTGTATCGGTCACCGGAATGGTGAAATGGACGAGACCATTGGTCTTGATCATGCGCGCCTCCCGCGAGCGTCAATTGATACGCGATGCCGCCTCCTTGACGAGGCTGAGATCGAGATATTTGTCGACTGGAACATGTTCTTTGGCAAAGCCGAGCTCGGTCATCATATCGAGATTGGACTGCAGCGCCTTCACATCGGGCAAGCCCTTCGGATCGCGATAGGAATCCGCCTGGGTGAAAGGCCATTCGAGCTTCTCGGCCGAAAGCGCAGTGATCTGCGGCGGCGTGCCGGTGAAATGGATGAGATCGAGAACGTAGGATTTTCCGTGTGGCGGAGCACCTCGGGTTTCATCGGCATCAGCGGGAAGATCATATTCGGCACGACCAGCCAGCCGGCATGGATCGTCACTGGCTCGGCTTTCGCCATCCCGCTCGCGCCGAGCAACAACGCCGCGACTAGACTTGCTGCCAGAAACCGTCTCACCCGCATCGCGCCCTCCCCCCTCAATCGGGCCCTGCGAACCCGCGGCGATCTAGCCGTCGTCGTCTTCTTCGGCGAGCCGCAGCAGATAGCGGCCGTAATTTGATTTTTCGCTCTGCTTGGCCAGCTTCAGCAACTGCGCCTTGTCGATGAAGCCTTGGCGATAGGCGACCTCTTCGACGCAACCGATCTTCTGCCCGGTGCGGTTCTCGAGCGTGCGCACGAATTCCGAACCTTCGATCATCGCTTCGGGCGTGCCGGTATCGAGCCAGGCATGGCCGCGGCCGAGCTTCTCGACATGCAGCGTGCCGCGTTTCAGATAATCGATGATCACATCCACGATCTCGGTTTCGCCGCGCGCGGACGGCTTCAGCTTTTCGGTAATGGCGACGACCTCGCGATCGAAGAAATAGAGTCCGATGATCGCCCAATCGGACCGCGGCACTTTCGGCTTTTCCTCGATCGTCAGCGCGCGGCCCGAGCGGTCGAATTCGACGATGCCGTAGCGCTCCGGATCCTGGACACGATAGGCAAAGACGCTGGCGCCACGATCGCGGGCGGCGGCATGCTCCATCATCTCGATGAGACGGTCGCCATAGATAAGATTATCGCCGAGCGCCAGCGCGCAGGCCTCGCCGGCGATGAAATCGCGGCCGAGGAGGAAAGCTTGCGGGATGCCGTCAGGCGATGGCTGCTGCACATAGGAAATACGTAAGCCCCATTGGCCGCCGTC
>DATMZZ010000227.1:0-8489 GCA_035573175.1 Allostellaceae bacterium | reverse complement strand
TCTTGGCAGCGCTGAAGATTTTTCGTTCTGTCCGTTCTTTGAGCGCACTTATGAGCGACCGCTTTGCCACTCTCCTGATCTTCGCCCTGATCGGCAGCGCCTGCTTCGTGATCGCCGCCGCGCCGCATCTGACGGCCTATTCATCGCTCGTCACCTGGGCCGCCAAACTTATTACCTGAAAATTAACGCCCGCCGACGAAGGATAGGCCCTCTCGCGGGCCTAGGCCTGCTTCGCCTCGACGATCGAGCGGCGGATCGCACGCGTCTTGGTGAAGCGGTCCTGCAGCTTGTCGCCCTCGCCCCAGCGGATGGCGCGCTGCATAGCGGTCAGATCCTCGTTGAGGCGCTGCAGCACTTCGAGCACCGCCTCGCGGTTATTGAGGAAGATGTCGCGCCACATCACCGGATCGGAAGCCGCGATGCGGGTGAAATCGCGAAAGCCGCTGGCCGAGAATTTGATCACCTCGGATTTGAGCGTCTCTTCGAGATCGGTCGCCGTTCCGACAATCGTGTAGGCGATGAGATGCGGCACATGCGAGGTGATCGCGAGGACGCGATCGTGATGCGCCGCATCCATGGTGACGACCTGCATCTGGCCCGACTTCCAGACGCGCGTGATCTTGTCGAGGGCATCGGCATCGCCGCCCGGCACCGGCGTCAGGATGCACCAGCGATTCTGAAACACCTCGGGGAAACCCGATTCCGGTCCTGAATTCTCCGTGCCGGCGACAGGATGGCCCGGCACGAGATGGACACCCTCCGGCAAGAGCGGCGCGAAATCGCGAACCACCAGCTCTTTCACCGAGCCGACATCGGTGACGATCGCGCCTTGCTTCAGATGCGGCGCGATGGTCTTGCCGATCTCGACATAGGTCGAGAGCGGCGTCGCGATGACGACGAGATCCGCATTCTTCACCGCAACCGCGGGATCGTCGGTCACCTCTTCGGCAAGCTTGAGCCGGAGCACGGTATCGAGCGTCTCCTTGCGGCGCGCACAAGCGACGATCGTGCCGGCAAGCTTCTCGCGCCGCATCAACCGCGCGAGCGACGAGCCGATATGACCGATGCCGATGAAAGCGGCGCGCTCGAAGAACAAATCACTCATGCTAACCTCAAAAACTCTTTCAGCGCGTCAACCACCGCGCGCATCTCATGCTCTTTGCCGACGGTGATACGTAGATATTCGGGCAGATGATAGACGCCGACCTTGCGTACCAGGATGCCGTGCTGACGCAGGTACTCCCAGGCTGCATCGGCTTGGCGCTCGCCTTTCGGGAAACGCGCGAGCACGAAATTCGCCACCGCCGGCGTCAGCGTCAGGCCGAGCGCTTCGAGCTCGCGCGTCAGCCACGGCCGCCAGATATCGTTGTGTGTGCGCGCGCGATCGACCGCGGCGACATCCTCGACCGCGGCAACGCCGCAGATTTGCGCCGCCGAGCTGACATTGAACGGCGCACGGATGCGATTCAGCACATCGGCGATCGTGGCGCTGCCATAGGCCCAGCCGATGCGCATCCCGCCGAGCGCATAGATCTTCGAGAAGGTGCGCGTCATCACCACATTCGGCTCGTGCGTCGCGAGCTCGAGACCGGGCTCGTAGTCGTTGCGCACCGCGAATTCGGCATAAGCCGCGTCGATCACCAGCAGCACCGATTTCGGCAGACCGGCATGCAGCCGCTTCATCTCGTCGCGCGTGATGAAAGTGCCGGTCGGGTTGTTGGGGTTGGCGATGAAGACCAGCCGCGTCTTTGGCGTGACGCGCGCCAGGGTCGCATCGACATCGAAGGTTAGATTCTTTTCCGGCACCTCGATCGGCGTCGCGCCGGCGGCGCGCGCGGCGATCGGATAAAGCGAAAAGCCGTGACGGCTGTACAGCACCTCATCGCCCGGCCCGGCATAGGCGTTGGTCAGGAGATTGATCACATCGTCAGAGCCGCCGCCGCAGACGACGCGCGCCGGATCGATGCCGTGCAACTTGCCGAGTGCCGCGCGCAGCGCCGTCGAATGACCGTCGGGATAGCGGAAGATCTCATCCGCATGCGCGTGATAGGCCGCGATCACCTTGGGGCTGGGCCCGAGCGCACTTTCATTCGAGGCGAGGCGGATCGGCCGCTCGAAACCCGGCGCTTTCGCCTCACCGCCGACATAAGGCGCGATATCGAGAATGCCCGGCTGCGGCACCAGTTTTGGCTTGTTGGCCATTGGTCCCTACCTTCACCCCGCCAGCTCGGCCGCGCTCAGCGGCTGCGCATAGCCGCCAAGCCAGGTACAGTGCAGCACCCGGTCGCCGAGACCAGCCAGCGCGTCTTTCAGCCGCGCATCATCGCCGGCGATCCAGCCATCGAATTCGACGAGTTGCGTCACGGCGCCCGCTTCCGCATCGGTCGCGGCAAGCACGCTTACCGGACGGCCGACACTACCGAGCGCGCTCAGCAAGCGCGTACGGCTCACGTCATCGCCGGTCTCGATGACATAGAGGCTGCGATCGGCGCCCGATTCCTCCGGCTCGATCGCACCGATAACGAAAGCGTCGCAATCGTCGCTGCGCGCATTGCCCAGCGCGCCGAAAGGCAGGCGAGCGATGATGCGCAGCACCGGCGCCTCGCCGGCAGCGAGGAAGCGCCACCACGGCTCGACATCGCTCTGGCCCGGCACCGGCAGCACGCCGAGCGTGGCGCGGCCATCGCCGACGGCGCGCAGCACCTCGCCGGTCGAGCGGAAGCCGCTCATCGCGGTCTGGCTGCCGTAATGGTCGCGCGCGAGGTCCCAGAGACCGACGCTCTTTTCGGACGCGTAGACCGCAACATGGAGATCGGCCTGGATGGCGAGTGAGCCGGCAAGCAACTCACGCCAAAGACGCACCAAAATCGGCTTTGGGAAAGCGCCGCGATGCCGCGCCATGAGGCGGCGCAGGATCTGCGCCTCGCGCCCCGGCCGCAGCGGCGCCGTCGCATCCGCGCGTTTCAGCCGGCCGACGCTCTCGACCACCGCCGCGCGCTCGATCAGCACGTCGTGCAACGTGTCATCGAGTTCGTCGATACGGCGGCGCAGATCGGCAAGCGTGGGCGAAGCGGTCGACATGTTCGTCAAATACCGGAAAATCGCGGGCGAGTCTGATACTTCGCCCCTACCCTTAAAGCAAAGAAATCGTTGACAGGCTAGGCCCCTGCTCCCTAGCTATGCCGCGCTTTATGGCTGGTTTCCACCGCTTTGAGCCGAATGACCACGATCGTGACATCGTCTACTTCTGTCGCGGGGCTTGTAGCCTCCGAATACGATCGGCCCGGCTATCGCCTGACCGTCGAGGAGCCGCTCGCGCTCGATTCCGGCCAGTCCCTCGCTCCCTATTCCATCGCATACCAGACCTACGGCAAGCTCAATGCCGATCGCTCGAACGCGATCCTGATCTGCCATGCGCTGACCGGCGATCAATATGTTGCCGAACCGCATCCCGTCACCGGCAAGCCCGGCTGGTGGGACATTCTCGCCGGGCCCGGCAAGCTGCTCGATACCGAGCGCTATTTCCTCATCTGCACCAATGTCCTCGGCGGCTGCATGGGTTCGACCGGCCCGGCCGAGCTCAACCCCGCGACCGGTCAGCCGTGGAATCTCAGCTTCCCGGTCATCACCATCGGCGACATGGTGCGCGCGCAGAAGCAGCTCATCGATGCGCTCGGCATCGAGCAGCTTTTTGCCGTGATCGGCGGCTCGATGGGCGGCATGCAGGTGCTGCAATGGGCGGCTTCTTATCCGGAGCGCGTCTTCGCCGCCGTGCCGATCGCAACCGCGGCGCGGCATTCGGCGCAGAACATCGCGTTCCACGAGGTCGGCCGTCAGGCGATCATGGCCGATGCCAATTGGTGCAACGGCGATTATCTCGCGCACGGCGTCAGGCCCGAGCGCGGCCTTGCCGTCGCGCGCATGGCGGCGCATGTGACCTACCTCTCGGAGCAGGCGCTGCATCGCAAATTCGGCCGCAATCTGCAGAACCGCGAGGCGCTGACCTTTGGCTTCGACGCCGATTTCCAGGTCGAGAATTACCTGCGCCATCAGGGCATGACCTTCGTCGACCGGTTCGACGCGAATTCCTATCTCTACATCACCCGCGCTTGCGATTATTTCGACCTCGCGGCCGAGCATGGCGGCGCGCTGGCGAATGCGTTCAACAACACCAAGACTCGGTTCTGCTCGATCTCCTTCACCAGCGACTGGCTCTATCCGACCTCGGAGAACCGCCAGATCGTCCATGCGCTCAACGCGGCGGCGGCGAATGTCAGCTTCGTCGAGGTCGCGACCGATAAGGGCCATGACGCCTTCCTGCTCGACGAGCCGGAGTTCCACGCGACGCTAAAAGGCTTCCTCGACGGCTGCGCCGAGCATCGCGGCCTGATCCGGCGATGAGCCCCGACACTTCTACGCTGGCTCCAGGCCGCTTGGCCGCGGCCGCCCCGCCGCTGCGCGAAGACCTACGCCTCGTTGCCGACATGATCCAGGGGGGCTCGCGCGTGCTCGATGTCGGCTGCGGCAATGGCGAACTGCTCTCCTACCTCGTCCATGCCAAATCGGTCGATGGCCGCGGCATGGAGCTGAGCCAGGGCGGCGTCAATTCCTGCGTGCGCAACGGGCTCTCCGTGATTCAGGGCGACGCCGATAACGATCTACACGACTACCCGTCGCACGCATTCGACTACATCGTGCTGAGCCAGACGTTGCAGGCGACGCGCAATCCGCGCGAGGTGCTGCATCATCTCGTGCGCATCGGCCGGCATGCGATCGTGTCGATCCCGAATTTCGGCCATTGGCGCATGCGCCTGCGCCTGCTCGTCGAGGGGCGGATGCCGCGCACGCCGTCGCTTCCCTATCGCTGGTACGACACGCCGAACATCCACCTGTGCACGATCCTCGATTTCATCGATCTGTGCGAGGAAGAGAGCATCGCCGTCGAGCGCAGCGTCACGCTCGACGATCTCGGCCGGCCCTACCGCCTCAATCCGCGCGGCAAGCTCGCCAATCTCATGGCGGCGCAGGGCCTGTTTTTGCTCCGCGGCCGGAACTAACCCGCTCAGGCCGCCGCCGCCGTGCCTTTCGGCGTATGCTTGGCGAGGAAGTCGAGCACGCGGTCATGCGCCGCCTCGCGATGCGCCGGCGCCTTCCATTGGCGCAGCATCTCGGCATGCGGCAATAGCTCGGCCAGCGCCAGCCCGGCATAGGTCGGATGCGGCTTGTCGTCGCCGGGCATGACGAGGCTCGGCGTCGCGATTTTCGGCACTGCGTCGCGCTGCATGCAGTAGACGAAGTCGTGATCCCACATATTGCGCCCGAAAGCCGCGAGCGACGCATCGTCGAGCTCGGGCCGCGAGGGTTTCAGCTCCTTCGCCCAATCGGCGAAGGCCTCCTGGAAATAGGTCGGGAATTCGGGATTGAGGCCGATCGGATTCTGCAGCACCTGGGCGCTGATCCGCGCCGGCGCGGTCTGGCTCAGCATAAGGCAGAAGCTTGAGCCGATGCAGCCGCCGAGGCTGTGGCAGCGGGCGATGCCAAGATGATCGAGCAGTGCGACCTGATCCGCGGCATAGGTATGCCAACCGTGATCGGCGGCGACAGTGCCCTTCGATTTGCCGGCATTGCGCTGATCCATCGCGATGACGCGGTAATTCTTCGCCAGCACCTCAGTCCAATCGTTCCAGGCGCGTGGCGGGCCACCGGCCGGCGAATGCCACATCCCCATTTGCGAGCGCATGCCGCCCGGCGCCAGGAGCAGCACTGGGTACCCGCTGCCATATTCCTCGTAATAGATCTCGGCATCGGCTCGTTTCAGTATCGGCATGCTTTCCTCCGTTGCGCGGCCTGTCGCAATCCTGTCTCATAGGCCATCCTAAGATCGCGGCCAAGAATCGACAGGGGGTGGATCGATGGGCGACGTGAGCACCGCTCCGGCAAAAAATTCCGGCGCGCCGCAGGAACCCGCCTCGGCGCCGGGTGTCGTTGCCTGCGCGCTTTACCGCGACGGCGCGCGCTGCAACATGTCGATCGAAGAGGCCAGTACCGCCGCCAAAGCCGGCGAAGGCATCGCCTGGATCGGCCTCTACGAGCCGGATGAGGAGATGCTGTGCCGCATCCGGGCGCAATTCAACCTGCACGAATTGCTGATCGAGGACGTGCATCAGGCGCATCAGCGTCCAAAGCTCGATTCATATGGCGATGTTGTCTTCCTCGCGATCCGCACCGCCCAGCTCGCCGGCGGCGAACGCATCGATTTCGGCGAGACGCATCTGATCGCCGGCAAAGGCTTCATCATCTCGATCCGCCACGGCGCGTCTGCGTCCTATACGCCGGTTCGCGCACGCTGCGAGCGCTCGCCCGAGCTGATGCGCATCGGCGAGAGCTTCGTCATCTACGCCATCCTCGATTTCGTCACCGACAATTATTTCCCTGTGCTCGATTCAATCGAGGAAGAGCTCGAAGAGATCGAGAACGAGATTTTCGCCGCCACGCCCGCCAATGAGAAAATCGAGCGCATCTATCGCCTGCGCGTCGAGCTGCAGGGCATGCGCCGCGTCGTCTCGCCGATGCTGGAGATTTGTAATCGGCTCGGGCGGCACGATTTCTCGGCGACAGCCTCGGCGATCGTGCCCTATCTCCACGACCTTCACGACCACGCGCAACTCCTCAACGACGCGATCTCCGATCTGCGCGAGCGGCTCGCCTCGGCCTTCGAAGCGAGCTTGCTGCTGGCTTCGGCGCGGCAGAACGACATCGTCAAAAAGCTGGCGAGCTGGGCCGCCATTCTCGCCGTGCCCACCGCCATTGCCGGCATCTACGGCATGAATTTCAAATTCATGCCCGAGCTCGATTGGGATTTCGGCTATCCCTCGGTGATGCTGTTCATGGCCGGGCTCTGCTCTTTCCTCTATTACCGCTTCAAGCGCTCCGCCTGGCTTTGAGCTAGGATAGGCGCATCGGAAAGTTTCAGCAGGAGCCGCTTGTCATGCGGAGCGAAGACCATTTGCGCCTTGTCCAGGTCGGACCCGGTACGCCGGCGGGCGAGCTGTTTCGCCGCTACTGGCAGCCGGCGGCGCTGTCCTCGGAACTGCCCGAGCCCGATGGCGCGCCGGTGCGCGTACGGCTTCTCGGCGAAGACCTGATCGCCTTTCGAGACACGCAAGGGCGTGTCGGATTGGTCGACGCCTACTGCCCGCATCGCCGCGCGCCGCTGTTCTTCGGCCGCAACGAGGAATGCGGGCTGCGCTGCGTCTATCACGGCTGGAAATTCGATGCCGACGGCACCTGCGTCGATCTGCCGAGCGAGCCGGCCGACAGCCCGATGAAAAACGGTATCCGGATCAAATCCTATCCGACGGTCGAGTGCGGCGGCATCGTCTGGGCCTATCTCGGCCCGAAGGACAAGCGGCCGCCCGCGCCCGATTACGAATGGACGCGCGTGCCCGAGACGCATCGCCACGTCTCGAAATCCTATCAGGCGTGCAGTTACCTGCAGGGGCTGGAAGGCGGGCTCGACACCGCGCATGTCAGCTTCCTGCACAACAACAAGATCGGCGATCGCCGCAATCTCTATTCGCGCGACGGCGCGCCGAAGATCGACGTGCAGGAGACCGATTACGGCTATTACTACGTCTCGACGCGCAAGGTCGAAGCCGAGCGCCAATGGGTGCGCGTCTATCAATACGCCATGCCGTTCCAGCAGATGCGGCCGAGCATGGTCAATAATGGCTTGTCCTCCAATCGCGCCGTGCCCCGCGCCGACGGACATATCTGGGTGCCGATCGATGACGAGCAGACCAACGTCTACAATTGGTGCTACGGCGCCGATCAAAGCTGCGCGCTCGATCCCGATTATCACGAGCAGCTCGAGGTGATGTATGGCCGTGGGCAAAACGATTACATCCCCGGCACCTTCAAGCTGAAGGCCAATCTGTCGAACGATTATTTCATCGACCGCGCCGAGCAGAAGGATACGAGCTTCACCGGCATCAAAGGCATCAACACCCAGGACGTCGCACTGCAGGAAGGCATGGGCGCGATCACCGACCGCACCGAGGAGCATCTCGGCACCTCGGACCGCGCCATCGCGGTGATGCGGCGCCTGCTCCTCGAAGCGGTGAGCGCGGTCGAGCGCGGCGAGAACCCGCGCGGCGCCGACGCCGCGACCTATCGCAGCATCCGGCCGCATGACGGCCTCGTCCCCGCCGGCGGCGATTGGCGCACGGCCTTCGCGACGGACCTCAAAGCGAAGTGGTGATCTAACTCACCTCGTCATTGCGAGGAGGGCGTAGCCCGACGAAGCAATCCAGAAGCAACCCCGGGCATATCCCTGGATTGCTTCGCTTCGCTCGCAATGATGAGGTGGATGGCCCCCTGGCGGCATCGATGTGCCAAAGTTGAGTTGCAAGCAACTAACGGGAGCCATCCATGGAGAAGGTTAGCACAATCGGTCTCGATGTGGCGAAGTCGGTGTTTCAGGTGCACGG
>DATMZZ010000226.1:0-2635 GCA_035573175.1 Allostellaceae bacterium | reverse complement strand
ACTTCATCGAGAGTCGCGACTTCGAAGGCGACATGATTGAGCTCGATCGCCGGCGATTCACCCGGCATCGAGCCGACCACGGCGACGCCGTGATGATCGCCATTGTAGCGGAAGAACACCATGCCGCCCGGCGCGATCTCGTCGGTATAGACGTCCGAGACCTTGAACCCCATCACCTCGGTATAGAATTTGGTCGAGCGCTCGACATCGGCAACATTGAGCACGATATGGCCGAGCTTTGTGATGTTGAACGGCATGCCTTGCGGCCTGGTATGGGATTTGATCTTCTTCTCGTTGACTTTCATCGCCGGTCTCCTTCACGCGTACGCGATTAGAGCAAGCCTAGCGCAGAAACACCGTCCGGGCTATTTTCGCGCCTCGTCCGGTTTTCGGGGGAGAAAAACAAATGGCCGATCCAATTCCCGCACAAAAAGCGCCTTATGGCGTGCCCGTCGAAGAGGGCAAGGATTACTATTGGTGCGCTTGCGGGCGCAGCGCCACCCAGCCTTTCTGCGACGGCTCGCATAAAACCGTCGGGCTCCGCCCGATGGCCTTCAGGGCGGTGAAGACCGAGGAAGCGTGGCTCTGCGGTTGCAAGGCTTCGAACAACAAGCCCTTCTGCGACGGCTCGCACCGGAAGCTGCCGTAACCACATATTCGTGGATGGCCGGGGTTGGGCCGCGAAGAGCGGACCGACGCCCGGCCATGACGGCTTTAGCAAGCCGTCACTTCATCGGCTTGCCGGCGAGACCGGCCTGACGGATCTCCGCATGCGGTCCGATCGGCGGCATCGTAAAGCAGCTCTCGACGCTGGTGTAATCATGATAGCCGAGCCGCGCGAGCGGCCGGAGCTTCAGCACGTCGATGCGTCCCTCGGGCGTGATCGCGTCGTCCTTGATATGGACGCCGATCACCTGGCCGACGACGACATAGTGGCTCTGCTCGAGATTGCGCCCGGGCAGCGCCAGCGTGCAGTGATAGCGGCATTCGAGATGGACGGGCGAAGCCGCGACGCGCGGCGGCTTCACCAGCTTTGACGGAATCATCTCGAGCCCGGCGAGGCTCGCCTCGTCGATTTCGGGCTCGACCGCCGAGCCGGTCATGTTCACCGCCTCGCGCAGTTCATAAGTTGCCATGTTGACGACGAACTCGCCGGTCTCGATCACATTGGTGACGCTGTCCTTCGGCCGCATATGACGCGGAAAATTCGCCGCGGCGAACATCACATAGGGCGGGTCGTAACCGAGATTGTTGAACTGGCTGAAGGGCGCGAGATTGACCCGGCCTTCGCGATCGATGCTCGAAATCCAGCCGATCGGCCGCGGCACCACGATCGATTTGAAGGGATCGTGCGGCAACCCGTGATTATTCTTATCCGGCTCGTAGAACATCACACCCTCCCCTTTTCGCGTCCCATATTATAATGGATGCCCGGATTTCAATGGATGGGACCCGGCACGGAGATCGCCATGCCCGATAATCAGCAAGAACGCGCGGCCTATTACGCCAAGATCGCCAAGCGCGACGTTTCCGCGCTTTGGACGACACGGCTGGTGCCGCCGCTGCCGAAGGATGCGGTCAAGGCCGTTCCGCATCTTTGGGATTTCGACAATGTGCTGCGGCCGACGCTGTTCGAGGCCGGGCCGCTGATCACCGCGCATGAAGCCAATCGCCGTGTGCTGACGTTGGAAAATCCCGGGCTCGGCGGCTCGCATCGCATTCTGGACTCGCTTTACGCCGGTTTGCAGATGCTGCTGCCCGGCGAATGCGCGCCGGCGCATAAGCATTCGCCCTCGGCGCTGCGCTTCGTCATCGAAGGCAAAGGCGGCGGCTGGACCGCCGTGTCGGGCGAGAAGAGCTACATGAATCCCGGCGACTTCGTGATCACGCCGAGCGACACCTGGCACGATCATGGCCATGACGGCGATGGGCCCTATTTCTGGATGGACGGGCTCGACATTCCAATGGTCGGAATCTTCGGCGCGATGTTCTTCGACAATTACCCCGAGGACCGCGCGCCATTGAAGCGGCCCTCCGGCGACAGCCTCGCCCGCTATGGAGCCAATATGCGGCCGGTGAATGAGAACTGGAGCAAGCCGGAATCGCCAATCTTCTCCTATCCCTACGACCGCTCGCGCGAAGCGCTCGAGCAGCTGCGCAAGAACAACGAATGGGATCCGTTCGCCGGGCTGAAGCTGACCTATATCGATCCGACCACCGGCGGCAGCGCCATGCCGACGATCTCGGCCTTCCTGCAATTGCTGCCGAAGGGCTTCCGCACCGAGGCCTATCAGACGACCGAGAACACCGTGTTCTCGCCGGTCGAAGGAACCGGCCGGCTGATCGTCGGCGAGGGCGAAGCGCGCAAGACCATAGCTTGGAAGCCGCGCGACATCTTCGCCGTGCCGTGCTGGGTGCCCTACTCACTCGAAGCCGATGAGGATGCGGTGCTCTTCAGCTATTCCGACCGCGTCGCGCAGCAAAAGCTCGGCATCTGGCGCGAGCGGCGGGGGAACGCGTAGACAGTTTTATTTTTTGTCATTGCGAGCGAAGCGAAACAATCCAGATCCTGGATCGCCACGTCGCTTCGCTCCTCGCGATGACGGGAGAAGCTACGCGCTAAACCCCAAATTGA
>DATMZZ010000225.1:0-3148 GCA_035573175.1 Allostellaceae bacterium | reverse complement strand
GCAAACAGCACGGCAAGTTGGTCGGCGTCGACATGGCGCGCTTCAAGAAGATGGCGGATGCGTCGCGCGCGTATCTGTTCGGGAAGGTGGGCTACAAGCCGGACATCTTTGCGGAGAGCTTCAAGATATAGCTCTCACAACGTCATTGCGAGGAGCGCAGCGACGAAGCAATCCAGTCTAGACCAAGAACTGGATTGCTTCGCTTCGTTCGCCATGACGATGCGATGGGCTACCGCGTCACTTCGTAAACTGATTGTCGATCAGCGCCGCGTAGTCCGAGAGCTTGTCGCTGTCCTTGAGGAAGCCGGCGGCGATATTGATGCGGTCGCCGTTCTCGAGCATTTGCGGCGTCGTCAACGGCGGAGACGGTGTCATCGCCGTCAGCATGTCGATCGATTGCGCCAGAACTTCATCGCTGTAGGTGCCGAAATGCTTTTTGGCGACGGCGATCGATTCCGCGCGATGCTCGTGCAGGAATTTCGCCGCCTCGACGATACCATGCACCATCTTCTCGCAGATCGAGCGATGGCCGGCACAGAAATCGCCGCGCGTCAGCAATAGCCCCGCCGATTGCGGTGAGTACTCGACCGGCTCGCCCTTGGCGGAATCCGAGATCACCACGCCTGTGCCAGCAACCACCGCTTGCTGGATGAAAGGCGGACCGGAGACGAAGCCGTCGATCGCCTTGCGCTGGAACGCGGCCATGTATTCGGGCGGCTGCATCGGCGTCGCGGTCACACTGTCGCGCGACAGGCCGGCCTGGTTCTGCACCACTTTCAGCACGACGTCGGGAATGGCGCCGACGCCGCCGACCGCGATGGTGAGGCCTTTGAGCAGCTTGCCGCGTTCCTTGAGCGGCGCTTTCGGATCGGAATGCGCCGCATCGGCAATGTCCTTGCGGATGACGATATCCTCGTCCGACTGGTTGATCGCCGTGGCAAGCGCGACGAGATGCTGGCCCTTCGCCCAGGCACGGGTGATCGACGGGCCCGACGACATCGAGAAATCGACCGAACCCGAGATCACCGCGTTCATCGAGCCGATGCCGGCGATATCGAGGACCTTCACATCGAGACCCTGCTTCTTCCACAGGCCCTCGTCATCGGCGATGTAGCGCGTGATGAAGCCGATGGTGATGCCGGGGATGGCGAGCGTCGTATGCTCGTCCGCCGCGACAGCCGCCGGCGCCAATAGCGCCGACGCAGCAAGACCTGCCAGCGCGGCGAACGCCGCGCGATGAAACACCGTCATTCCCGGAACTCCCCCTGCCCGTTACTTGTGCTCCGTTACTTGATCCGCGCCGCCGCTTCCTTGACCATGCTGAGATCGGCAAAAGGCGCGACTTCGAGCTTCTTCTTGAGCAACCCGACCTCGTGTTGCGCATCGACCGCGCGCTGCAGATTGGGTACGTTCGGCAGCATGTTCGGATCGCGATAGAGATCTTGCTTGGTGAAGACGTAGCCCACGTTCGCCGCCGGCTGCTTCGCGATCTTCGCGGCGATCTCGACCACCGCATCGTGATTCTTCGGATCGGTCAGCCAGCGCGTGACCCGGATTGCGTCCTCGAACATGTCGACGAGCGCGGCGCGGTTCTTTTTGATGTAGGATTCATGCGCGGTCCAGATCACGAATTGCGATGGACCGCCGAGCGCGTCGACGGCCGTGAAGAGCGGGCGCGCAATCGCCCGGAAGCTCGGCTTCTGATTGAAGGGTTGTACCGAGGCGACGAGATCGGCTTTCTTCTCGCCGAGCAGCGCTTCCATATTGGGAAAGCCGGCTTCGACCACCGTGAAATCACGCGGCGACACGAGCCCGTGCTTTTTCAACATTGCCTTGATGACGATATCGACTGCCGAGCCGGCGCCGACGTCGGCGATCACCTTGCCCTTGAGATCTTCGACCTTCTTGATCGGGCCATCCTTCAGGACGAAGTACTGGCCGGAATCATGGCCATTGGCGCCGTCCTGCGCCTCGTCGGCGATGAATTTCAAATCTTTCATGCCGGCGTTCTCGACGGCCGTCGCGAAGGACGAGTAGGCGAGATCGGCGATGTCGAGCTCGCCCGCGGCGAGCGCGGTGATCATCGGCGGCGTTCCGGCAAAATGCGTCGGCGTGACCGTGTAGGTCTTGCCGTAATGGGTCATCAGATCCTTCTTCTCGTAAATGATCGATGCCCAGTTGCCGACCGGTACGACCCAGGCAATGCGGATATTGAGCGGCTCTTCCGTCCGCGCGACGGAAGCGCTCAAGCCAACCGCCGCTGCGACAGCCATGCCGATGATGGTCGTTGAAAACCGCATTTCTTCTCCCTCCCTGCTTTTGAACCGCCGCCGCGCGGCGGTCGTTTATTCACTGACGATAGCAGAAAGCGAAGCGGCGTCCTTGTCAACCATGGGGTAAGCGTGGGCCGCGCCGTCAGTGGGCTGGGATCGGACACGGGGGTTTCGGCGCGACGGTCAGGTCTTCCCGATTTGCGCGTCTACACGCGCGATCGTCTCGGCCGCCTCGCGCATCACCTTTGCCTCGTTGAGCGTCGTCAGCTTGCCGGCGCGCTTCAAGATACGGCCGTCGACCATCACCGTATCGACATTGGCGGGCTGCGCCGCCTGGACAACCATCCGCACCGGATCGGCCATCGGCGCCATGTTGATGGCATCGGTGCGAACCAGGATGATGTCGGCGCGCTTGCCCGGGGTCAGCGAGCCGATGCGATCGGCGAGGCCGAGCGCCCGTGCGCCGTCGATGGTGGCCATCTCGAGCACGCGCCGAGCGGTGATACCGAATTCGCTCGGCGCCGTGCCGTCGTCGATGTTCTGCATCACCTTCATGATCGCGAACATATCGGCATTGCCGCAGAGCACGGTCGTGTCGATCGAGAGACCGAACGGCACATTGGCCGCCAGGAATGCGCGGACCGGCGTGATGCCGAAACCGGTGCGCATCTCGGTGAAGGGGCTGCAGCTTACCGGCGTCTTGGTGTCGGCGAGGATCTTGTGCTCGGCATCGGTGCCGTTCGTCGCATGGACCAGCAGGACGTCGGGGCCGAGCAGATTGGCCTTCGCCATCATCTCGACGAAGGAATCCTTGCCCGGCTCGATGCCGACATGGGTCGTCAGGGGGATCTTGAGTTCGCGCGCGAAGGCCATTT
>DATMZZ010000224.1:0-4494 GCA_035573175.1 Allostellaceae bacterium | reverse complement strand
GCCTGGCAAGCAGCGCCGGAACAGCTCACCAGCGAGACCGTCGCGCCGATCTTCAATGTCGCGCATGAGCTCGCGGGCTATGGCGAGACGTTCGGCTATCCGCTCGTGACGATCCTCGGCCGCTCGCTCTGCCGGCTCCTGACCATGGGCGATCTCAATCGCCGGCAGATGGGGTCGGTGGTTGATGCGCATATCGCGACGCTGCGCGTTATCGTCCGCGATCACATGCAGGGCGATGGTGGTCCGATTGGCTTGCAACTCGCCGCCGGTCTCGATCAGGCGATCGATAAATTCAACCTCGCCGCCGGTAACGAGCAGAAAGGCCGGCTGCGCGACGAAGTCGCGGCGCTGCAAGCCAAGAAATAAAGCCCGCGTGATCTAGCGCGCGGCGAGCGGATGGACCAAAATACAGCCCATCCGAAAGTGGTTCATATGGGAGGACGTTCATGGAACCCTTGCCGAAGGGCGCAAATTTCATCCGCGCGAAGATGCTGTGGGAAATCGGCCTGCATATCGCGGGCAACCCGGCGACGCCTTATGGCGGCAATCGCGACACGTGCATCACCGTCGGTAGCGGTGGCCAGGACACCTTCAAGCCGTGGCTGCGGCTTGGCACCGGCTCGGCGATCATGGCCGAGGATGTGTGCCGCGGAAATCTCGAAATGGCCTTCGTCAATCCGTCGGCGATGCTGACGCAAGCCTATCGCGGCGTCGGTCTCTTCAAGAAGAAGCTGCCGGTGCGCGTGGTGGCCTCCTATCCGAGCTGGGACCGTTTTGTCGTCACCGTCAATCCGAAATGCGGCATCACCTCGCTGGCGCAGATGAAAGGCAGGCCGCTCAAGCTTTCGGTGCGCGAAGATCCGACGCATTCGACCCTGGTACTGGTCGATCAACTGCTAGCGCTCCACGGCTTCGCGCTGAAAGATGTCGAGAGCTGGGGCGGGAAGCTCGTGCTCTGCGGCGGGCCCGGCGATGTGCGCCGCCTCGATCCGGTGGCGAGGGGCGAGATCGACATAATCCTCGATGAAGGCATCAAGACCTGGCTGCCGCAATCGCTCGCCGCCGGCATGGTGCCGCTCGATCTGACGAAGGCCGAATTCGACCACATGATCTCGCTCGGCTGGCGCAAGAAGTCGATGCCGGCCGGCAAGATGGGCATGAAGCAGAATCACGATTGCATCGATTTCAGCGGCTGGCCGATCTATTGCAGCGCCGATCTCGACGAGAAGACGGTCTACGACGTCTGCGGCGCGATTGCGGCGCGTGAAGTCGAGATGCCGTTCGAGGAGGATTATAAGAACATCGCGCAACTCGGCAGCGACACCGAGGAGACGCCGATCGACGTGCCGCTCCATCCCGGCGCCGAGCGCTGGTTCAAGGAACACGCGAAATAAGAAAAAACTCTGAACCGCTAAGACGCGAAGACGCCAAGAAGACTAACAATGAGGGAATGAGGCGGTGAGGAACTCGTTTCTCACCGCCTCACTTTTTCTTGTTGCGATCTTTCTTCTTGGCGTCTTAACGCCTTGGCGGTTCGTCTATTGGGCCGCGGTCTGATACAGATGGCACTCGACCATGCGCGCGCCGTCGCGCGTGGTCGCGGGCCGCTGCGTCTTACACTGCGGCATGACTTTCGGGCAGCGCGGATGGAAGGCGCAGCCGGGCGGCGGATCGAGCGGGTTGGGGAAGCCGGGCCCCAGTGCGAATTCCGGCAAGCCGCGTGTCGGATCGGGCGTCAGCACGGAATCGAGCAATGTTTGGGTATAGGGGTGGCGCGGCGCCGAGAAGATCTGCGCCGTCGGTCCGGATTCGATGATGCGGCCGAGATACATTACCGCGACGCGGTCAGCCATATGCTCGACCACCGCGAGATTGTGCGTGACGATGACGAAGGTCAGGTTGAGCTCGCGCCGCAACTCTTGCAGCAGATTGAGGATCTGTGCCTGAACAGAGACATCGAGCGCTGAGGTCGGCTCGTCGCAGATCACGATTTCGGGGCTCATCGCCAGCGCACGCGCGATGGCGATGCGCTGGCGCTGGCCGCCGGAAAGCTGGCTGGGATAGGCGTAGATCAGCCGCCGCGGCAGGCCGACGAGCTCCATCAGTTCCTCGACGCGCGCGCGGCGTTCCTCGCGCGTGCCGATATTATGGACATCGAGCGGCAGGGCGATGATCTGTGCCAGCGTCTTGCGCGGGTTGAGCGAGGAATAGGGATCCTGAAAGACCGGCTGGACGCGACGCGCAATCTCGTTGCGGCCGATCGATTGGATCGGCTGCCCGGCAAAGAAAATCTCGCCGCTGGTCGGCAGCAGCAGGCCGAGCATCATGCGCGACAAGGTGGTCTTGCCGCAGCCGCTCTCGCCGACGATGGCGAGCACCTCGCCGCGCTTCAGCGTGAGATCGACGTCGTCGACCGCGCGCAGCGTCTTGCTGGTCGCGAACATGCCGGCGCCGATCGCGAACATCCGGCCGACGCCGCGGCATTCGAGGACGGTATCGCTTTTGACCGCCGCTTCGTTCATTCGGCGGCTCCGAGCGCTTCGGACGCGCGGCGCGGCTGGGCCGGCGAGCCGAGCGGCAGCAGGCAGCGATCGGCGCGGCCCGGCGCGGTCTCGCGCAGCGGCACCGGCGCTTTGGCGCAATCGGCGAAGGCTTGTGGGCAGCGATTGCGGAACTGGCAGCTATCGATCGGGCCGAGAAGCGACGGGACGATGCCGGGGATCGAGCCGAGCGGCGCGCCAGGCTGAGTCTTGCCCGGGATCGGGATGCAATCGAGCAGGCCGCGCGTATAAGGGTGGCGTGGCGCGGCGAAAATCTCCTCCGCCGTGCCGGTCTCGACCACCTGGCCGGCATACATCACGACGACGCGATCGGCCATGCGCGCAACGACGCCGAGATCATGGGTGATGAGGATCAACGCCATGTGATATTCGCGCTGCAGATCGTCGAGCAGGTGCAGGATCTGCGCCTGGATCGTCACGTCGAGTGCGGTCGTCGGCTCGTCGGCGATGATCAGCGTCGGATCGCACATCAATGTCATCGCGACCATGGCGCGCTGGCGCAGCCCGCCCGAAAGCTGATGCGGGTATTGGGCGAGGCGGCTTGCGGCGGCGCTGATGCCGACTTTCTGCAGGAGATATTCGGCGCGCTCGCGGGCCTGTTTCTGATTGCCCTTGCCGTGGCGGACGTAGATCTCCTCCATCTGATTGCCGATGGTGTAGACCGGATTGAGCGAGGTCATCGGGTCCTGGAAGATCATCGCCATACGGTCGCCACGCAGCGCGGCGCGCTCTTTGGCCGAGAGCTTGGCGAGATCGCGGCCATCGAGCTCGAGCCGCCTGGCTGAGAGCCGCGCGCGCCGCGGCAGCAGCCCCATGATGCCGAGCGAGGTTATGGTCTTGCCGCAGCCGCTCTCGCCGACGATGCCAAGCGTCTCGCCGCGGCGGACATGAAGATCGACGTCGCTGACGGCGCGCAGCGTCCCGCCGGGCGTGTCGATCGCGACCGACAGCCCTTCGACGCGGAGAACTTCCGGTTTCTGGCTCAATTCCGTCCTTCGGGCGCAGTGATGTCGCGGATGCCGTCGCCGAGCATGTTGATGGCGACGACGAGGACGAGGATGGCGATGCCCGGCACGGCGACGAGATAGGGTTGGAAGAACATGAAGTTCCGCCCTTCGGCGATCATCAGTCCCCAAGACGGGGTCGGCGGCCGGATGCCGAGGCCGAGGAAGGAGAGCGCCGCTTCGACCAGGATCGCCACTGCCATTTCGAGCGAGGCGATGACGATGATGTGGTTCGCCACATTCGGCAGCACTTCGCCGAGGATGATGCGCAAGCGCGAGGCGCCGACCGCCTCGGCGGCCGTGACATAGTCGGCGACGCGGGTCTGCTGCGTCACGCTACGGGTGACGACAATGAAGCGATCCCAGAACAGCACACCAAGGATCAGCGTCACGCTGAACACCGAGCCGCCGAACACCTCGATCAGCGACAGGGCGACGAGGATGCCGGGCAGCGCCAGCTTCACATTGACACAATACATGACGACGCTGTCGACCCAGCCGCCGAAATAGCCGCCGAGCAGACCGAGGCCGGTGCCGATGATGCCGGCGATGGCGGCAGCACCGAAGCCGATGGTGAGCGAGATGCGCGCGCCATACATCAGCCGCGTCAGGTAATCGCGTCCCATCCCGTCGGTGCCGAGGAGATGCGCCCAGCTTCCCTTTGCCGCCCAGACCGGCGGGATCAGCCGCTGCGACAGATCCTGCGCATAGGGATCGTAGGGGGTGAGCAGTGGCGCGCAGATGGCGATGATCACTGTCGCCAAGACGATGGTCGCACCGAAGAGGAAGCCCGGATGGGTCAAAGCGCGGCGGCGCATGATCGTGCGCGGCGAGGGCGCTTCGATATCGAAGGTCGGTGCCGGCGACGAGACGATGATGCGATCGCGCTCGATCGAGGTCATGGTTCCCTCTCAGCCCAGCCGGATGCG
>DATMZZ010000223.1:0-3381 GCA_035573175.1 Allostellaceae bacterium | reverse complement strand
ATTCGAGCGCGCGCATTAAAGCGGGATGTTGTCGTGCTTCTTCCAGGGATTGTCGAGGGCCTTGTCGCGTAGCATTGCAAGCGAGCGGCAAAGCCGGGCCCGCGTGTCGCGCGGCAAGATGACGTCGTCGATATAGCCGCGCGCACCGGCAACGAAGGGATTGGCGAATTTCGTGCGGTATTCCTCGGTGCGTGCCTCGATCTTCGCGCTATCGCCGAGATCGGAGCGGAAGATGATCTCGACCGCGCCTTTCGGGCCCATCACCGCGATCTCGGCTGACGGCCAGGCGTAGTTCACATCACCGCGCAGATGCTTCGAGCTCATCACGTCATAGGCGCCGCCATAGGCCTTGCGCGTGATGACCGTGACTTTCGGCACGGTTGCTTCGGCAAAGGCGAAGAGCAGCTTCGCGCCATGTTTGATGATGCCGCCATATTCCTGATCGGTACCCGGCAGGAAACCGGGCACGTCGACGAAGGTGACGATCGGAATGTTGAAGCAATCGCAGAAGCGCACGAAGCGCGCCGCTTTACGCGCGCTGTCGATATCGAGGCAACCCGCAAGCACCATCGGCTGATTGGCGACGATGCCGACGGGGTGTCCGTCGAGCCGGGCGAAGCCGATGAGAATGTTCTTCGCCCAATTCGGCGCGATCTCGAAGAACTCGCCCTCATCGGCGACCTTCTGGATCAGCTCGCGCATATCGTAGGGCTTGTTCGGATTGGCCGGCACCAGCGTGTCGAGAGAGGCTTCAGCGCGCGCCGCCGGATCATGCGTCGGCCGGCGCGGTGGCTTGCCGCGATTGGAGGAGGGCAGGAAGTCGAGGAAGCGCCGGAGTTGCAGCAGCGCCTCGACATCATTTTCGAAGGCGAGATCGGCGACGCCGGAACGTGTCGTATGCGTCACGGCGCCACCGAGCTCTTCCTGCGTGACGGTCTCCTGCGTCACCGTCTTCACCACGTCCGGACCGGTGACGAACATGTAGGAGCTGTCTTTGACCATAAAGATGAAATCGGTCATCGCCGGCGAATAGACCGCGCCGCCGGCGCAAGGCCCCATTACCACGGAAATTTGTGGCACGACGCCCGAAGCGAGCACGTTGCGCTGGAACACTTCGGCATAACCCGCGAGCGACGCGACGCCTTCCTGGATACGCGCGCCACCCGAATCGTTGAGGCCGACGACCGGCGCGCCGACTTTCAGCGCCTGATTCATCACTTTGCAGATTTTCTCGGCATGCGCTTCGGAAAGCGCGCCGCCGAAGACGGTGAAGTCCTGGCTGAAGGCGAAGACGGTGCGGCCGTTCACGAGGCCATAGCCGGTGACGACGCCGTCGCCCGGAATCTTTTGCTCGTCGAGGCCGAAATCGGTCGAACGATGCTCGACGAACATGTCCCATTCTTCGAAAGTGCCGGGATCGAAGAGCAGGTCGAGCCGCTCGCGCGCGGTGAGCTTGCCCTTGGCATGCTGAGAGGCGATGCGGCGCTCGCCGCCGCCGAGCCGTGCGGCCGCGCGCTTTTCTTCCAACTGCCGCAGAATATCCTGCATGAGGTTCTCCCCCAGCCCTGAAACCGAAGCGCAGCTTAGTCGGCGCGCAGCAAAGCGGCAAAGCGCGCGGCGAGGGCAATATCCTCTTTGAGCGCCGCGCGAGTCTTGGTCTGCTCGGCATCCTCGCCCCAGCGCTCGATCTGAAAAGTCTCGTCGAGCTGCGCCGCGGCAAAGGCTTCCTCGGCCGAGATTCGCTCGGCGAGCAGCGCGAGACCCAGCACCACCGAGCCGCACGCCGTTGTCGCGAGATGGAGCGCCACCAGCCGCATCGCGTCATGCGCGGCGATGGCGCGTTCGATGCCGGTCAAAGTCGCGGGCGTTTGCGCCACGGGCGTGACCCCTTGCGTCACCGCGAAGGACGCATCGAGCCGCGCCTCGGCCCAATCGAGCAGCGGCTGCCAGATTTTTTCCTGCCGCTCGACCAGTTCGTGCGGTTCATCGGCTCGATAGCAGAGCAGGTCTGTGGTCGCGTATTTCGCGATCTCGCCGATCACCGCGGTGCGGCGCGGTGTCACGCGGTCGATTGCCGTGCTCACCAGCCGCGTCAGCGGCAGGTTAAGCGGCTTCACCGTGACACCTTGTCCTTGCCATTCGCTCGCGATCGCTTCCGCGAGTTGTTTCGTCGGGACGAGCAGTGCGCGTTTCTCCGGGGTGCGCAGCGGCTTGCCATCAAGCTCGATGGCGAATTCACCGTCGGCGGCGACGATTTTGGCTTCCTTGTAGAAACGCTTCATTTCTCGGGCGCGAGATCAGTAAAAGGATCGCGCTCGCTGGCTTCCTCGAAGCCGAAGAAATCCCAGCTCGCACGCATATGCGGTGGCAGCGGTGCCGTCACCGAGAGCGTCTTGCCGCTCGGCAATGGCAGAGCGATGGCGCGCGCATGGAGATGCAGCTTCCTCGCTTGCGGCAGGCTCGCCGGATGCGCGGCGGCGCCCCCGTATTTGCCATCGCCGAGGATCGGCGTGCCGAGTGTGAGGGCGTGTACGCGCAGCTGATGGGTGCGGCCGGTCACCGGCTCGAGCGCAAGCCAGGCGAAGCGATCGCCGGCGCGCGCGACCGTACGGTAATACGTAAGAGCGCGATCGCCTTCCTCATCATCGGCTGCGACGCGCTCGCCGCCGGGCCCGCCCTGCTTGGCGAGTGGCTGATCGATCTTGCCGTTGCGCGGCTTGGGAGCGCCAACCGTGATCGCCCAATAGACTTTGTGCGTGGCTTTGCTGCGGAACAATTCGCCGAGGCGCGCGGCGGCATGGGCGCTGCGCGCTAGCACCAGCACGCCGCTCGTATTCTTATCAAGACGATGAACGAGCCGCGGCCGCTCCTTCGCGTCAAAACGTAAGGCATCGAGCAGGCCGTCGAGATGGCGATTGGTGCCGGTGCCGCCTTGCACCGCCAAGCCTTCAGGCTTGTTGATGACGATCATCTCCGCGTCGCGATAGAGCACGCGCTCTTGCAGGAGCCGTGTGTCGGCAGCGCTCGGCACTGGACGTGGCGGCTTCGCCTCCGGCGGCGGTGCCGCCGGCAAAGGCGGGATACGGATGCGCTGCCCAGCGGCGATGCGGTCGCTCGCCTCGACGCGCTTGCCGTCAAGCCGGATTTGGCCGGTCCGTAACAGCTTCTCGAGCCGGCCATGTCCCAAGTCTGGGAAATGCCGCTTGAACCAGCGGTCTAAACGGATTTCGGCGTCCTCGGGCGCCACGGTGAGGGTCTGGACGCCGCTCATGCGCCCGATGTTAGCGGCGCCCGGCTAACCATTCCATCCCGCGGCCAATCCATCCCGAGGCAGATTCATGGCACAGCAATGCCGCGCCCAATCCCAATCGGCATCAGCGG
>DATMZZ010000222.1:0-2675 GCA_035573175.1 Allostellaceae bacterium | reverse complement strand
TGGATGCGCCTGGCCCGGAAGCGAACTATCGAAGACACCTGGCGCCACATCGGCGACCTCGTCTCGACCATCCAGCCCACCGAATGCGCCAGCTACTTCGCCAACGCTGGTTACGCTTCTGCCAAAATATGAAGCGCTCTAAATCGTCACATTCACCGCGTCATAGCCGTAGATGCCGTCATACATCGCAGCCATGCGCTCCGACGTCCACTTCTCGTCGACATGTTGTTTCGCGGTGTCGAGGTTCTTCAGCGCATCGCCATGGAGACGGTCTTTCTGGTCGACCGAGGCGAGCACGATATGCTTGGTGCGCTCGACGCGCGCCGCTTCGTAGCGTTTGAGCGCGGTCTCGATATCGCCGAATTGATCGAGGCAGCGCGCCAGCACATAGCCATCCTCGATCGACATCGAGCCGCCTTGCGCGAGGAACGGCAGGGTTGAATGGCAGGCATCGCCGAGCAACGTGACATTGCCGACGCTCCAGCGCTCGGCCGGCCAATGCACCATCAGTGCCCATTTGAAGGGCTGATCGGTCGAAGTGATCATCGCGCGCGCATCGTCGTGCCAGTCGGGAAAATCGGCGATCCATTCTTCATGCGTGCCGCGGTCGTACCACGACTCTTTCTGCCAATCGTCGCGCTCGACCACGGCGATCACGTTGAGCATCGCGCCTTTGCGCACGGGGTAGTGCATGATGTGCGAGGCCGGCGCGATCCAGCCCCCATGGCGCATCAGCGTCGGTGGCAGCTTGTCCTTCGGGCACAGGCCGCGCCACGCCATGAAGCCGGTGAATTCAGCCTTGTCGGTGCCGAACAATGTCTGGCGCACAACGGAATGGATGCCGTCGGCGCCCACGAGCACGTCGCCGCTCACGCGCTCGCCATTCTCGAAAGCGGCGGTGACGCCTGTCGCCGAAGCCTCGAAGCCGGTGCAGCGCATGCCGAGCTTGATCGCGTTCGGATCGGCGCGCAGCACCGCCTCGCGCAGCATCTCCTGCAGGTCCGCACGATGCATCGTGTAATGCGGCGACCCGTAGCGCGCGCTGGCGCTGCTGAGATCCTGCATGCGCCAGCGCTCGTCGCTGTTCCAGACGCGCAGATCGACCTTGCCGGCGATGATGCCGATGCGGTCGAGCTCTTCGCCGAGACCGAGCTCGCGCAGCACGCGCGAGCCATTGGCCGCGACCTGGATGCCGGCGCCGAGCTCGCTGAGCGCCGGCGCTTGATCGAATACTTGCACCGGATAGCCGCGCCGCAACAAAGCGAGGGCGGCGGTGAGCCCGCCGATGCCGGCGCCGATAATGAGGATGCGTGGTTTGGTCATGGTCTCACTGATCGAAGATGGCGACGGCGCGCGTCCAGCCGGCGGACGCGCCGCGGATCTTCACGGGGAAACAGGCGATGGTGTAGCCATCGGGCGGCAGCGCTTCGAGATTGTGCAGCTTCTCGAGATGGCAATAGCCGATATCGCGCCCGGCCTTGTGGCCTTCCCAGATCAGCCCGGCGTTATGCGTCGTCGCATATTTGTCCTTGGTGTGCACGAAAGGCGCGTCCCAACTCCAGGCGTCGGTCCCCGTTAAACGAATGCCGCGCTCCAGCAGGTACAGCGTCGCCTCGCGCCCGATGCCGCAGCCGGCGGCGACGTAGTCGCGCTGGCCATAGGCTTTGCCCGCGCGCGTGTTGACGACGACGATCTCCAGCGGCTTCAGCGTGTGCCCGATGCGCTTCAGCTCGGCCTCGACATCTTTTGCCTGCACCACATAGCCGTCGGGCAGATGGCGGAAATCGAGCTTCACGCCCGGCTGCATGCACCAATCGAGCGGCACTTCGTCGATCGCAATCGCGCGCTCGCCCTTGTTCATCGTCGAATGGAAATGATAGGGCGCGTCGAGATGCGTGCCGTTATGCGTCATCAGGCGGATCCATTCGATCGCCCAGCCTTCGCCCTCGGGAAGGTCTTCTTCCTTGAGCCCGGGAAAGAATTTCACGACGTCGCCGGCGGTTTCCTTGTGCCGGTAATACTCGATCTTCGGCTCATAGCCGGGCGGATCGGAGGGCACGTCGTTTTCGAGATGCATCGAGAGATCGACGATCTTCCGTGCCATGGCTCACCTCGTTTCCTGCCGCCTCATTTCTTCGTTGGCGCGATCATATTAGACTGCGGCTCAAGGAAAAAGGGCTGCCGCTCATGATCTACCGCGCGGAGGAACGCAATATCCGGCTGCTGCTGGCGGGCGACGCCATGCCGGCACGAAGCCTCAAACCCTTCGACGAGCCAGGCTACACCGCGCTGCTCGATCTCATCCGCGGCGCCGATGGCGCCTTCGCCAATCTCGAGACGACCGTGCGCGACCCGCATGAAGGCACGCCGAGCCTGACGCAGGGCACGCCGATGTCGACGCCGCCGGCGCTGCTCGGTGAGTTGCAATGGATGGGGCTGAAGCTCCTCTCCTGCGCCAACAACCATGCGACCGATTATGGCGATGACGGGTTGATGGCGATGCTGGCGCATCTGCGCCGCGCCGGAATTCCGAATGCCGGCGCCGGCGCCAATCTCGCCGAGGCGCGCAAGCCGGCGTATCTGGATACCGCGGCCGGCCGCGTCGCGCTGATCGCGGCGACGACCTTCTATCCGCACTGGACGCGCGCCGCCGATCAGCGTCCGGATGCGCTCGG
>DATMZZ010000221.1:0-13281 GCA_035573175.1 Allostellaceae bacterium | reverse complement strand
GGAAGTCGGTCACGCTGAAATGCATCCTCGGCCTGCTCGACGCCGATGAAGGCTCGATCCGCATCGACGGCGAGGAGGTGATCGGGCTGCCGCAGCGCGAGCGCGAGCGGCTCATGCAGAAATTCGGCATGCTGTTCCAAGGCGCGGCGCTGTTCGATTCGCTGAGTGTCTGGGAGAATGTCGCTTTCGGCCTGATCCAGGGCCGCGGCATGGATCGCCACAAAGCCAAGGACGCCGCCCTCCAGAAACTCGGCGCCGTCGGACTCGGTCCTGAAGTCGGTGAGCTCAGGCCCTCCGAGCTCTCGGGCGGCATGCAGAAGCGCGTCGCCCTCGCCCGCGCTATCGCCGCCGAGCCCGAGATCATCATCTTCGACGAGCCGACCACCGGTCTCGATCCGATCATGGGCGATGTGATCAACGATCTCATCGTCAAATGCGTCAAGGATCTCGGCGCGACCGCGATCTCGATCACGCATGACATGGCGAGCGCGCGCAAGATCGCCGACCGCATCGCCATGATCCACAAAGGCCGCATCATCTGGAACGGCAAGGCGAGCGAGATCGACCACTCCGGGAATCCTTACGTCGATCAGTTCATCCACGGCCGCGCCCAAGGCCCGATTCAGATGGAAATCCGCGCGCTTTGACGCGGTATCGCGTAATCTAGGGTATGGCCAAGCGCGAGACCCAATTCGTCTGCCAGCAATGCGGCGCCGCCCATTCGAAATGGGCCGGGCGCTGCGATGCGTGCGGCGGCTGGAACACGCTGGTTGAAGAGGCTGTCGCCACCGGCCCGGCCAACAGCCTCGCCAAGAGTGGCGGCAGCAAAGGCAAAGGGCGCCGGCTCGAATTCACCGGCCTTCAGGGCGACTCGCGGGAAATTCCGCGCCGCGTCACCGGAATCGCCGAGTTCGATCGCGTCTGCGGCGGCGGCATGGTGCCGGGCTCGGCCCTGCTCGTCGGCGGTGATCCGGGCATCGGCAAATCGACCGTACTGCTGCAAGCCCTCGCCGCACTCGCCGCCGGCAAGAGCGGCAAGACCTATCGCTCCGCCTATATCTCAGGCGAAGAATCGCTCGATCAGGTGCGGCTGCGCGCGGTGCGGCTCGGCGTCGAGAGCGCGCCCGTCGAGCTCGCCGCGTCCAACAGCATCCGCGACATCGCCGCCGCGCTCGATCACGCCGGCGGCGCCGAGATCGTGGTCATCGATTCGATCCAGACCATGTATCTCGACACGCTCGACAGCGCGCCGGGCTCGGTCAGCCAAGTGCGCGCCTGCGCGCAAGAGCTGATCGGCCTCGCCAAGAATCGCGGCTTCTGCCTCGTGCTCGTCGGCCATGTCACCAAGGAAGGCGTGATCGCCGGCCCGCGCGTGCTCGAGCACATGGTCGACACCGTGCTCTATTTCGAAGGCGAGCGCGGCCATCAATTCCGCATCATGCGCGCGGTGAAGAATCGCTACGGCCCGACCGATGAGATCGGCGTCTTCGAGATGACGGATAGGGGTTTGGCGGAAGTGCCAAACCCCTCTGCCTTGTTTCTCGCCGATCGCCGCAACCAGGTGACCGGCGCCGCGGTCTTCGCCGGGATGGAAGGCACACGGCCGGTGCTGGTCGAGATCCAGGCGCTGGTCGCGCCGACCAGCTACGGCACGCCGCGCCGTGCCGTCGTCGGCTGGGACGGCAATCGCCTCGCCATGGTGCTGGCCGTGCTCGAAGCGCGCTGCGGCCTGCAGATCGGCGCGCGCGATATTTATCTCAACGTCGCCGGCGGCCTGCGCATCAGCGAGCCGGCTGCCGATCTCGCGGTCGCCGCCGCGCTGGTCTCGGCCCTCACCCTCGAGCCGATGCCGGCCGACACCGTGGTCTTCGGCGAGATCGGTCTCTCCGGCGAAGTCCGGCCCGTCGGCCAGGCGGAAGCGCGGCTGAAAGAGGCGGCGAAGCTCGGCTTCGGTACGGCGATCACCCCGGCACGGCGCACCCTTCGCCAAGCTCAGGGCCGCACCGGCGCGGGCAAGCCGAGCGAACCGGACAGCATCGCCTTGCGCGAGCTCGCGCATCTGCGCCAATTAGTGGCGATGTTCGAGGATACAGCACCGCGTCCGGCGCGAGTCTTGGGGCCGGCCGCGTCATGACCGTCTTCGATTTCGCCGTCATCGGCGTGATCATCCTCTCCGGCTATTTCGCCTATTCGCGCGGCTTCGTGCGCGAGGCGCTGTCGATCGCCGCCTGGATCAACGCCTCCTTCGTCGCGCTCTACACCTTCCCCTATGTTCTGCCGCTCTTCGAGAAAGTGCTGCCGAAAGGCGTGATCGCGAATGTCTCCGCCGCGGCGGTGGTGTTCATCCTCGCGCTCATGGTCCTGCATATGATCTCGAACGCGCTGGCGCGGCGGGTGAAGGACAGCTCGCTTTCGCCGGTCGACCGCACCTTTGGCCTGATCTTCGGCCTGGCGCGCGGCATGATTTTCGTCTGCCTCGGCTATATTGCCCTCGCCTGGATGCTGCCGACCGGCAAGGACAAGCCGCGCTGGTTCGCCGATGCGCGCTCGATTCCCTATCTCGATGCCGGCGCCGGCAAGCTGCGCAGCTTCGTGCCGTTGCCGCGCGGCGACAGCCGCACCCCGCGTACGGCGGCCTCCGAAAGCCCCGCGAATTCGGCCGAAAAAGATGCCGAGCGCGCAATCAACGCGTTCCGCAATCCCTCATCGAACCCCGTGCCGCCGGCCAACGCCGCGCCGGTCTACACGCCGGAAGAGCAGCGCGACCTCAATCGCCTCATCCAGCAGCAGAATTCGCATTAGGCTGGGCGACAGGCTAGAGCCGCCCGACTCGCCTTCCTCTCATCGCCTCCCGCGGACTTGTTCCGCAGGTCCATGACTGACACCTCGCGCCACGGCATGCCGGCCTCCTCAAGCGTTCACATGCCATAGGTGTCACCCATCTCCCCGAACGCCGTCACCTATCTCCCCGGGCTAAACAACAACAAGCCCGGCAATGACGGTTTTAGGGATAAGTGCTTAGGTGAGTGTTTAGGGCGATCGCGTCTGGACGAATCGACACACAGCCACCGCCAAACAGAAATGAGCCTTGTCGCCCATGCAGGGCATTAACCCTGGCGCTTAAGGTCGCGGCAGGGCTAAAACGCTGGCGTTTCCGCTGTCTGATCCCTACCTTCAGTGTGAGGCCCCACCGAGCCAGGCCATGACCGAACCGAGGCTGAGCACCACCCCCTTTGACGACGACCACCCGCATGAGGAATGCGGCGTGTTCGGCATTTTCGGCCATCCGGAAGCGGCCGCGCTCACGGCGCTCGGCCTGCATGCCTTGCAGCATCGCGGCCAGGAAGCGGCCGGCATCGTCGCCTTTGACGGCGAGCAGTTCCACGCCCATCGCGGCATGGGCCATGTCGGCGAGAACTTCAGCTCCAAGGACGTGATCGAGCGCTTGAAGGGCCATTCCGCGATCGGCCATGTGCGCTATGCGACGACCGGCGAAGTCGCGATGCGCAACGTCCAGCCGCTTTTCGCGGATTTTGAGTTTGGTGGACTCGCGATCTGCCATAACGGCAATCTCACCAATTCCTACAAGCTGCGCCAGGCGCTCGTCCGCCGCGGCAGCCTCTTCCAATCGACCAGCGACACCGAAGTCATCGTCCATCTCATCGCCACCAGTCTCAAGCACTCGGTCGAAGAGCGGATGATCGACGCGCTGCATCAGGTGCAGGGCGCTTACTCGCTCGCCGCGCTCTCGGCGGAAGGCCTGATCGCGGTGCGCGATCCGCTGGGCGTACGCCCGCTCGTTCTCGGCAAGCTCGGCGATGGCTGGATCGTCGCCTCGGAGAGCTGCGCACTCGACATCATCGGCGCGGATTTCGTGCGCGACGTCGATGCCGGCGAGATGATCATGGTGGGGCCGGCCGGCCTGCGCTCCTTGCGCCCCTTCGATCGCGCCAAGAAGCGGCTCTGCATCTTCGAATACATCTACTTCGCGCGGCCCGACAGCGTCGTTGACGGCATCAGCGTCTATGAGACGCGCAAGCGCATCGGCGCCGAGCTCGCGCGCGAGAGCCATGTGCCGGCGGACATCGTCATCCCGGTGCCGGATTCCGGCGTGCCCGCGGCGATCGGCTATGCCAACGAGGCGAAGCTTCCCTTCGAGCTCGGCATCATCCGCAATCACTATGTCGGCCGCACCTTCATCGAGCCGACCGACCAGATCCGCCATCTGGGCGTGAAGCTCAAGCACAACGCCAACCGCGCCAATATCAAAGGCAAGCGCGTGATCCTGGTCGATGATTCGATCGTGCGCGGCACGACCTCGACCAAGATCGTCGCCATGGTGCGCCAGGCCGGCGCCGCCGAGGTGCATATGCGCATCTCCTCCCCGCCGACGATGAATTCCTGCTTCTACGGCATCGCGACGCCGGAACGCGAGAAGCTCCTCGCCTCGCATATGTCGATCGAAGAAATGGGCAAATATATCGGCGCCGACAGCCTCGCCTTCCTCTCGATCGACGGACTCTATCGCGCCGTCGGCGAGAAGGGCCGCGACGCCCGCTCGCCGCAATTCTGCGACGCCTGCTTCACCGGCGAATACCCGATTCCGCTGGTCGATCACGAGGCCGGCAAAGTCTTGACTCAGCTCTCGCTGTTAACCGAGACGGTCTGATGCAGAACCCGCCCGGGCCGGCCGCGCCGGTGCCCGCCGGCGAGGATGCCGAACGCACCGCGCGCACGCCGGCGCAACAGGAAAATTCCAAGCGCGACGAGAAACGCGGCGCGCGCCTCAAAGATCGCCTCGCTCTCATCACCGGCGCCTCGCGCGGCTTGGGCGCTGCGCTCGCCAAGCGCTTCGCCGCCGAGGGCGCGCAGCTCGTGCTGCTGTCGCGCGACACCGCCGCGCTCGAAAAGCTCGACGACGAGCTGCGCGCGAATGGCCGCAGCGCGACCCTTGTGCCGCTCGATCTCCGGCAATTCGATCAGCTCGATGCGATGGCGGCATCGCTCCATCAGCGCTTCGGCCGCGTCGATATTTTCGTCTCTTGCGCCGCGGCCCTCGGTCATCTCGCGCCGACCGGACATTTCGACCCGGCGCTGTGGCAAGAGATCGTCGATGTGAACGTCACCGCCAATTGGCGGCTCATCCGCGCGCTCGATCCGCTGCTGCGCGCCTCGCCCGCAGGCCGCGCGATCTTCGCGACCTGCATCGCCGCGCGCGAGAGCGAGCCCTATTGGGCGCCCTACGCCGCCAGCAAGGCGGCGCTCGAGGCGCTGGTGAAAAGCTATGCCGAGGAAGTCGCGCAGACGACGCTGCGCGTCAATCTCGTCGATCCCGGCCCGATGCGCACGGCGCTGCGCTTTGCCGCTTTCCCCTTCGAGGAACGCGACAAGATCAAGCCGCCCGAGGACGCGACCGAGCCTTTCGTGACCCTCGCCGAAGAATCCTGCACGGCGAATGGCGCGCTGATCACGCTTTAAAGCCAATGCGGCTCATTGTTTCTTAAGCCGCGCTTGAGCGAGGAAGGCTTCTTTCGAGCCGGGCGCAAGATCGACCGCGCGCTGATAGCGAATTCTGGCGAGATCGTCCTGTTGTCGCCGCGCATAGCACTCGCCGAGATAATAATTGGCGCGGCCGTCGGCAGGGTCGATCGCCAGGCCCTCTTTGAAGCCGACAATCGCCGCTTCGAACTCGCCGGCCTGGAACAGCTCGAAGGCTTGTTTGAAACTCGCTTGCGCCTTGGCTTTTTGCGCGGCCGACACTTTCGCCGAGATCGCCTTGGCTTCTTTCACCGGCGGCTGGTCCTCGGCACGCGCTTGCGCCGGATCGGGCGGCGTGAAGCGCGCGTTCGGTATCAGGCCGTTGTCATCGCGACACGACGTTGGATCCTTGAAGGACGTACTGGCGAGACCAAGCTCACCCGTTCCCGTCCTCACATCGATGGTGGTCCAGTAAGCGACGGCGGACCCTTCGGTATCCATCCTCAAGATGGGGCCGCGCCACTGCAGCTTGAGGTGATCGCCGTCCTTTGACACGCCCGTCATGGTCGTGAAATCGACCTGATAAGGCGATTGTCCCGCGGAACAGCGAATGATGTCTTCGCCCTTGTATTGATCGGCAAAGGCGTTGCTCGACAAGAGAACACAAAGCCCTGTTGTGGCAGGAACCAGCAGGGTGCGAAGCCACATCGATTTCATCTTTGCCTCATTCCTCAGCGATCGCGCTCGGTCGCGACGGCCCCGATTTCCGCCGACGACAAAAAAGCCGCTCAGTGGTTCTTGTCGATTTTCAGATCGCTGAAATCGCCATCACCGCTAAGCCCGAGCATCGCCTTGCCATTTGTCAGGTGGCAATCCGGCGGGTGATCGATGGCGTAACCCGACATCAGAGTCGGATCGTCGGTGTGGAGCACGGTGCCGTCGGCGAGCCGGCAGACGTAATCCGGTTTTGGTTTCGCTGCGGGCGGCGCATCGTCCTGCTTCGCCGCGGCCGGCTGCACCGGCGGCTTCGGGGGGGTCGGCGGCGTCGACGGTGTCGCGCTGTCGTCATCCGCGGTGCCGGGCTTGCGCGGCTTCTTTTTGAGCTTTACGCGCTTCGCCGCGGCCGCGCGCTCGGCATCGAGCTGCGCCGCGTCATAGACGCAATACTGGAAGCCGCCGCTGTCCATCGTGTAGCCCTTGAGATCGTTCGCGCATTCGTCGCGCGTGATGCCGAGCGCCCAGCACGCGCCGCCATGCATATGGCCGGCGACATCGCCGCATTGCGCGCCTTCATTCGGGCCCGGATACGCCGTCTCCGGATTGGGCGGCGCGTTGTAGGCGCAGAACGCGGTCGGGTGATCGTCGTCGCCCGGCACGAAATTGCCGCCCGTCTGCGCGTTGCAGGCATCGGGCGATTGATTCCAGGGCAGATAGCACGCGCCATTATGCCGGCGCCCATGCCCCGCCGGACCGCATTCGAGCCCGTCGTCATTCGCGATCGGCAAGCCGGCGAGGATCGCGGGCAGCGAGCCGACCGCCTCGGGCGGCTTGCGCTGGGCTTGCACCCGATCGTAGTCGGCGAATGCGGCTTTGACCTCCTGCTGCTTGGTATCGACCTTTTTCTGCATCGCCGCTTTCTGGTCTGCTTCGTATTTCTGATAGGCGGGCGAATTCGCACGCGCGCTTTTCTCGGTCGCCTCGCAGACGCTCGGACTGCCGGACTTTGCGCAGTCCGACTTGATCTGCGCATCGCTCTTGAAGCCGCTTTGATTGGCGCCACCGCTTTTGCTGGCGCCGCTGTTGCTCGTCGTCTTCGGCGCGGCTTTCGTTGCCGCCGGCGGCGGCGCGGCAAAGGCCGTCGTCGCGAAAGGATTCCCGCCTTTGCTCTTCGGCGTGTCGAAGGGATTGTTGGTGTTGACGGCCGCGCCGCTGCTGCTCCCGAACGGATTGGCCAGCGCCCGGCGCTGCCGCGCGTCCTGGGCGGCCTGCGCGGCGCGTGCTTGCGCGGCTGCTGCGCGTTGCGCGGCGGCGCGCTGCGCGTCAGCGATCTCTTCCTGGATCTCTTCCTGCTCTTGTTCGTATTGCTGCTGTTGCTGGCGCGCCGCTTCCTCCTGGTTCTCTCGATCCATCTCATCGAGGAGATCGCCGAGCGCACCCAGGGCATTGGCCGCCGCGCCCAGCGCATTGGCGGCATTGTTGCCGCCACCGCGATAAGGAGCGCCGCCCCCGCCGCCGGGCCGGCCCGCGCCGGTGCAGGCGCGATTGTAGAGGCCGACGTAATCCTCCAGCACCTGCCGATCGGACTCCGCCGCATCGCGCGGCTCGCGCGGGATCTGCGCCTTGAGCTGATTGATCGAGCTCAGCAGCGAGCCGCAATTGTCGGCACGCGCGAGATCGGGAACGAGCACCAGCGAGAGAAGACACGCTCCCGCCGCCACCACAGTTGTTAATCGCACAGTCAGTCCCCCGATATTTACTGCCGCGCGCAAGATGCGCTTGCTCTACAACCTGTATTTATTTTAATGAAAGCACCTGCTTTCGACAATCAATGTTGAAGGCGCCGGGGGGCAAAATAATATGAAAAAGAGAATTGCTTTCATGCTCTGCGCGTGGGTTGCCGTCATCGGAGTGCCGGCGGCCCATGCCTATAACCTCTGCATGTCGACGCCGCTCGCCAGTTTCGACGGCTTTGGCTGGGCGTCGCCCGATGGTCGTTTTTTGGCCGTCGGCGGACGAGTGGTGACCGTGGCCGATCTGCGCGAGGTCGCCCGCACCCCCGACGGGAACGGCAATTTCAGTGCCGACAGCCGGCGCCTTTTGCTCCTGAAAGGCATGGAGCGCGGAGCGACCCGTTCCTCGCTCGACATCGTCGACATCGCGACGCCGGGCACGCCGCCGCACCATATCGACTTCACGACCGGGGGGTTCGTGCGGCTTTCGCCGAATGGCGGGATATTGAGCATTACGCCGAACGAAACCGACCGTCCCGATCCCGACGCGCTGGGCGGGCAGCGCGAATATTACACGACGCAACTCTTGCGCACCGCCGACGGCGCGTCGCTGGCGAGGATCGATCGCGCCTATGAAGCGAAAGACTGGGCGCTCGACGCGAAAGAGCAGCACGCCATTCTCTTCCTCAGCAATCTTCGTCCGGAGAGCGGCGAGGTCGAGCTGATCGATTTGCAAACCGGCCAGATTCGCCGCCTCAACACGAATCTGACGTCGGGCGATGTCGGCATGTCGCCCGACGGCACCGTCGCGGTCACGACCGATTTCAATACCGGCCGCACCATCTTCTGGGATTGGGCCAGCGGCAATCAGCTCGGCAGCGTGAGCAATTCCGGTTTTCTCGCCTTTACGCCGGATTCGAACTGGCTCTTCACGGAAGACATCGCCGTGCGCCGCGGCGACTGGTCGAAGCCTTATCGCCTGCCGAACCTGTCGCAATTGGACGTGCCGCTCGCCGCCTTCGGCAATCGCATGGTCGCAGTCCTGAAAGGCGGCACGCTGGTCGTGCTCGATAGCGGCAGCCTCCAGCCGGTCTTCACCACCGCCGCTTTTGGCAAACGCTATTGGGACGAACCGAAGCTGTCGGCCGGCAACGAGACTATCGCGTGGTCGAGCTCGGCGAACCAATTCGCGGAAGATAAAGGCATGGGCACGTCGAATGTCGTCGTGCTCGACGGCCGCGACGGTCATCTTCTCTGCCGCCGCGAAATCGCGCAGCCGGCGCAATACCATGTGCTTGCCGTGACGGCGCAACGCGTCGTGCTGCTCGAAACCGATACCCCCGGCCATTACGCCGTACGCATCTATGCCATCGAGAACGAAGACGCCGCGCGTGCCCGCGTGCAACGCGAAGCGGCGCAAGCCAAGACGGCATCCGGCAAGCTCGCGCCCGCCAAACGCGCCGAGGCGCAGGGCATCTTCAAGCAGGCCTTCGAGCTGTTCCAAGCGGGCGAGTTCGCGACGGCCGCGCGGCTTTTCGAATCCGGCCTCGCCATCGATCCCGGCAACGGGCCGGCGAATTACTATCTCGGCGAGACTTACGCGCGCCTCGGCAACAAGGACCGCGCCGCGCTCTACTACACCCGCGCTGCCGCCATCGCGCCCACGACGAAGGAAGGCGCCCTCGCCTCGACCCGCCTCAGCAATTGAGCCGGAGCCGAATGGCGCGCCCCCGACTCTCTAAACAAAACGCGCCCCGCAGCGTTGGCTGCGAGGCGCGTTTCTTAGCAAGAATGCCGATCAGTGAACGCCGACGCTGCCGTTCAGATTGGTCTTGTCCTGAAGACGGACGCCCGACTTGCCGGTGTTCGTCTTGCCGCTAACGCTGCCCGAGCTGCGCGTCTTCACGCTGGCATCGTTATCGGGCGCGGTCGCGACGCTGCCTTGCGTGCGGGCGCCGCTATTCATCGACGCGCCGCCCGAAGCCGAGCCGCTGCCGCCGGCACCCGCATTGGCACCGGCGCCCACGCCGACGCCGATACCCGGCGCGGTCACGCCAACGTTGCTGTTGCTATTGGCGCCGACGCCGAGCTGCGCCGCGGACACCGGAGCGACCGTGAGCGCCGCCGCGCCAAAGGCGAGCGACACGACGAGAAGCGATTTCGTGATTGAGTGCATGATCGCGATTTCTCCTGAGATGAAAATCCCACGCCAGGAGACAACGGAAAGAAAGGCGAGGAATCACGGCAAGGCGGTGGCAAGGCAGAGGCATTTTCGGTACCGAATTGCGGCTGGCCGCATTGCGAGAACCGCCGCCCTCGCCCTAAGCTGCGGGCAAGAAACTCGGGAGACAAATCCATGCAGAAACAAACCGTCACTTTCGCGACGCATGAGGGCACGGCGCTGCCCGGCGATCTCTATCTGCCGGAAGGCGCAGGCCCCTTCCCGGCGATGGTCGTGGTGCATGGCGGCGGCTGGCAGCAAGGCACGCGCGCCGCTTATCAGGGCTGGGGCGCCCACCTCGCCAATAGCGGCATCGCGCTTTTCGCCGTCGACTACCGCCTCTGCAAGAAGGATCAGAAAACCTATCCCGAGGCGGTGCACGATGTGCGCGCGGCCGTGCAATATCTGCGCGGCTCGGCGGCGGATCTGAAGATCGATGCGAAGCGCATCGGCCTCTGGGGCGACAGCGCCGGCGCGCATCTCGCCGCGCTCGTCGCGCTCGCCGGCGACCATCCGATCTTTAATGAGGGCACGAAGAGCGATCCTTTCGGCGCGGTCAGCACCAAGGTCAAATGCTGCGTCGGCCTCTACGGCGTCTACGATTTGGCGGCGCAGTGGCAGCACGATCTCGTCTCGCGCCCGACCGATCAGATCACCGAGAAATTCCTCGGCAAGGCGCCGATCGACGATCGCAAGCTCTATTTCGATGCCTCGCCGATGAGCTATGTGACGCGCGCCAACAATCAGACCGCGTTCTACATCGCCTATGGCACCGAGGACGACGTCGTCGACGTGAAGACGCAGTCGGAAGCTTTCGTCACCGCACTGAAGCAGACCGGCACGTTCGTGCGCACCGCGATCGCGCAAGGCGCGCCGCATTATTGGGGCTCGGAGCCGCTCGACGAGCCGGGCAGTTATTCGGGTTTCCTCGCGCCGCGGCTCAAGCGCTTCCTCGCCGACCGGCTTTAAGCCGCATGGCGGAAGAGCCCGCCGCTTACAAGCAGTTCGAGCAATTCGGCGAGCGATATGACGACGGGCTCGACGAGCGCGGCGCCAGCCGCCTCGGCTTTCTCATCAAGATCGAACAAGCGCTTCTCGGCTGAGATTGACGCCGCGCGTCAGGAAGGTTTCGAAGCGCTCTATCGCAAGCAGTTCGGCTAGGCCGCAACGGCCCAGGGTGCGAGCAGCCTTAGTTTCGCCATACCTGCCTGGAACGCTGATCGTGGGGGCAGAGACTTAGCCGATATTGCCATTATGGAAAACGACCGCTTGAGGCGCTGGCGAGACCTCGCCGAGGAAGCGCGTGCCTATGCAGCGATGATGGAAGAAGCCGACGCGCAGATGACCATGCTCAAAATCGCCGAGCAATATGACGAACTCGCGCGACAGATGGACCGCACAAGGCTTCGTAAAGTGGGCGCGCGCGAATCCGCCAAGATCAAAAAACGGACTCGCGAATCCGCCAAGGTCACGAGGATCACAAAGAGGAAATGAGACAGAGAGGACGCGCTCTCTTCTCCCTCGTCGCGGTCTATCGCAGCCGCTTCAGCTAAAGGCGACGCTCAAAAGAAGCGCCGCCGAATCGTGGCCAACAGCGCGCCGATCAGTCCCAAATGCTTGAGCACGGCCAGGGCCACCATGCCGGAAGCGAGCGCCGCAACGGGCAGCGCGGAATGCGACCCCACGCCATAGAGCATCATGCCATGCATGACCGCAAAGCCCGCTACACCGGTTGCGATGGCCAAGCGCAGCACCCATCGCCGCCACCAATCCCTTGTCGAGCGCGTCATCGGTCACACCGCGCTTGGCGCGATCGCGAGCGCGAATTGCAAGCTGCGGTAGCCGACCTCGCCGCTCTCCTTCACATCGAGCCCCACAGTAGCGAGCAGCGAGATAAGCTCGCCGGGCCGCACATGGCCGTGGCGCCGGTGGAGACGCGCGACGAGACCTCTTTCTTGCGAGGCCGCGAAATCGACCGCGAGGACGCGACCGCCCGGCTTCAGCACGCGCCGCATCTCGCGCGCGCATTGCGCGCGTCCCGGGCGCGGCAGGTGATGCAGCATCACGGTGGTCAGTACGAGATCGAATGACGCATCGGGAAAGGGCAAAGCCTGCGCCGGCGCCTGCGTAAAGGTGACATCGATATCCGCTCGGCGCGCCTTCTTGACCGCACGCGCGAGCATCTCCGGCGAGGCATCGATGCCGTGAACCTTGCCCGCCGCGCCGGCCCGCCGCTTCGCCGCGATTGCCAGCGTGCCGGTGCCGCAGCCGACATCGAGCACCGCTTCGCCGGGCTCGATCCGCGCCAGGCGCAGGATCCGCTCGCGAAACGCGCCCTCGCGCCCCCCGCTCATCAGCCAGACGAAGAAATCGTAGCTGGCCGCGCGATGCAGCACCAACCCCGCCGCACGCGGCAGCGGATCGCGACCTGATACTTCCGTCATATCGCTTCTCCTGCGACCTCTCGCGCCTCGCGCGGTCGCAGACAAGAGATATGATAGGCGGCGGCGCGCGCGCGAATTTTTGCCGGACGATCGCGCGCCGAGTGTCTCGGATCGGGCAGAAATCGCCTAACGGAGCCATTGGCCCATGCCGCTCGGCACCATCGATCGCCGCGTCGCCCGCACGAGGACGCTGCTGCACAACGCCTTGCTGTCGTTGTTGCGCAGCAAGAGCTACGACGCGATCACGGTCGAGGATCTATGCGCGAAGGCGAAGATCGGCCGCTCGACCTTCTATGCGCATTACGCGAGCAAGGACGAATTGCTGCGCGCGCGGCTCACGCATTTGCGCGACACGCTGCTCGAGCGGCGGCGCGCGGCGGCTGTGGGGCACGAGGCAGGCAAAGGCCTCGCCTTCAGCGGCATCATGTTCGAGCATGCCTATGAGCACATGCATCTCCATCGCCATCTGCTCGGCAATCGCGGCGGCAGCATCGCCTTCGCGATGATCCACGACATTCTTTCGGAACTCGTGCGCGACGAGACCGCGTCCGCCCGCCGCTTTGCGGGCGGCGACGCGCTGCTCCGCGACTTCACCACCGCCTATATCGTCGGCGCGTTCATGGCTGTCATGGACTGGTGGATGAAGCACGGCAAGACCCTCTCGCCGCAGCGGATCGATGCGCTCTTC
>DATMZZ010000220.1:0-10938 GCA_035573175.1 Allostellaceae bacterium | reverse complement strand
AAAAACGATCCGTTGCGGGAGTTCGGGGAGCGGCTCGACAAAGCGAGAGCTGCGGGTCAAGGGCCGCTCGGCAAGACTCCCGATGTCCAACCTAGCACCGGCAACGCGCTGGCGCTCGGCTGGCGGGTCGGGATCGAGCTGGTCGGCGCCATCGTGGTCGCCGTGTTCATCGGCTGGGCCATCGACAAATGGCTCGGCACGCGTCCCTGGGGCATGGTGGTGTTCTTTTTTCTCGGCGTGGCGGCCGGGATGCTGAACGTCTATCGCGCGGTCACCGGTATGGGCGGCGTGGTGGGGTTCCGGCAGCCGTCACAAGACAGCAAGGCGCCCCCGACGAAGGGCGCAGGCTGGAACGAGGACGAAGAAGACTAGGCTGAGGCGGAGAGACAGGCGTGGCGATAGAGCTCCATCCGCTCGATCAGTTCAAGATCGAGCCCCTTATTCCGATCCATATCGGCGGCGTCGACGCCTCCTTTACCAACTCCGCGCTGCTGATGTGCATCACGGTCGCGCTGGCGAGCCTCATCGTCATCTGGGGATCGCGCGGCCGCGCGCTGGTGCCGACGCGCTGGCAGTCGCTGGCGGAGATGTCTTACGAATTCATTGCCGGCATGATCGACGACAATGTCGGGCATGAGGGGCGCGACTATTTCCCCTTCGTCTTCACGCTCTTCATGTTCATCCTGATCGGCAATCTTCTCGGCCTCATCCCTTACGGCTACACCTTCACCGGCCAGATCATCGTCACCTTCGCCATGGCGGCGGTGGTGTTCATCGGCGTCACCATCATCGGCATCGCCAAGCATGGCTGGCATTTCCTCAGCTTCTTCGTGCCGCATGGCGTGCCGTTCGTGCTGCTGCTGCTGCTCGTGCCGATCGAGGTGCTGTCTTACATCATCCGGCCGTTCACGCTCTCGATCCGGCTCTTCGCCAATATGATGGCGGGCCACACCATGCTGGCGATCTTCGCCGGGTTCGTTGCGCCGCTGCTGCTCGCTGCGGGCGCGATCAAGGCCTTCGCCGTGGTGCCGCTCGGCGTCGACATCCTGCTGATCTTTTTGGAGCTCCTGGTCGCCGCGTTGCAGGCCTATGTCTTCACCATTCTGACCTGCCTCTATCTCCGCGACGCCATCCACCTTCATTGACCGACAACGGGCACTGATTTCCACCAACGCAAACTATCAACGCCAACCTAGGGGACTGAATTATGGATCTCGCTTCCGCCAAAATGATCGGCGCCGGCCTCGCCTGCATCGCGCTCGTCGGTGCCGGTATCGGCATCGGCAACGTCTTCGCGGCGCTCATCAACTCGCTGGCGCGCAACCCGGCGGCGCAAGTGACGCCGTTCGCGTTCCTCGGCTTCGCGCTCGCCGAAGCGACCGGCCTCTTCGGCCTCGCGATCGCGTTCCTCATCCTCTTCGTGTTCTGAGCGGGGCGTCCTAGGGCACCGACATGCCGCAGCTCGACCTAGCCACCTTTCCGACGCAGCTGATCTGGCTCGCGATCACCTTCCTCGTCCTCTATCTGGTGATGCGGGCCGTCGGGCTGCCGCGCGTCGGCGACGTGATCGCCGCGCGCCGCGCGCGGATCGACGGCGATCTCGAGAAGGCATCGCAGCTCAAGAACGAAACGGAGGCGGTGATCGCCGCCTATGAGAAGGCGCTGACCGAGGCGCGCATGCAGGCGCAGATCACGCTGCGCGAGACCACCGAGCAGCTCAACGCACAATCCGCCGAGCGTCAGCGCAAGGTGATCGAGGAGCTCTCGAAAGAGACCGCGGCGGCGGAACGGCGCATCAACGAAGCGAAGCAACAGGCGCTCGGCTCGCTGCGCGATATCGCCATCGAGGCGACGCGCGAGGCGGCGCAGAAACTGACCGGCGTCGCGCTCGATGCAAACCGGGCAGGAAGCGCCGTGGATGGCGCGATGCGGGAGCGCGGCTGATGCCTGAATTCATGATGGAAGCCGAATTTTGGGTGCTGGTCGCGTTCGTGATCGCGATCAGCTTTCTCGTCTACAAGGTCACCGGCACGGTCACCGGCGGGCTCGACGCGCGCGCCGCGAAGATCAAGGCCGAGCTCGACGAGGCCCAGAAGCTGCGCGATGAGGCGCAGGCCCGGCTCGCCGAGTTCCAGCTGAAGCAGCGCGACGCGCTGAAAGAGGCCGAGGGCATCATCGCCCTTGCCAAGGAAGAAGCGCAGCGCCTTGCGGCGCAGGGCGTTAAGGACCTCGAGGCCGCCATCGAGCGCCGCCGGCGCATGGCGCAAGAGAAGATCGCCCTCGAAGAGCAGAAGGCGATGGCCGACCTCCGCAGCGCGGCGGTCGATGTCGCGGTCGCGGCCCTCCGCCGCGTCCTCGCCGAGGATCTCGACGCAGCGCGCCAGGCCGCGCTGATCGACAACGCGATCAACGCCCTTCCCCCGACGCTGCACTAAACATCCGACGCTGCATTCTCACCCTGCGTCCTTCGACAAGCTCAGGACGAGGAAGAGTGTGCGTGGCATCTTCCGCTGGATGATGCCCGATACGATCTACCTCGTCCTGAGCCTGTCGAAGGGCGCAGGCTTGTATTGCAACCGTTCCACTCGCGCTCGCGACATCAAGCGTCTAATCTTCTCTCAACAATAACCCGTTGGGAGAAACGCGATGCGCCTTATGTCATCTGCCGCGGCGATTCTGTTCACGGCCGCTCTTCTTGCCCGCCCCGCTCAGGCCGATCCCATCCCCAAGGGCTGGGAAGCCATGAACATGAAGCCGATCGGCTACACCGATCTCGATGGCCGGCGCGGCGGCTTCAAGATGGCGATCAAGCATGCCGCCGATAACCACTGGTATCTCTATCTCGGGCATCTCTGGGATTACGGCTGGAGCATCGTCGACGTCACCGACCCGGCGAAACCCAAATACTTGAAGTTCATCGAAGGCCCCAAGAACACTTGGGACATCCAGATGACCCTGCACGACAATCTCATGATCACGGCGCTGCAGCAGTCGCCGCCGGATTGGGGCGGCGATCCGTCGAAGCCCTTCGATGAAGGCGTGCTGATCTGGGATATCAGCAACCCGACCAACCCGAAGCTGCTGTCGCATTGGAAGACCGGCTCGACCGGCACGCATCGCAATTCCTATCCCGGCGGCAAATACGCCTACCTCTCCGCCGCCGCGCCCGGCTACAAGGGCAACATCCTCACCATCCTCGATGTCAGCGATCCGGCCAATCCCAAGGTCGCCGGACAATGGGCGCGGCCCAATCAGAAGGAAGGCGGCGCGCCGACGCCGGCGCCTTTCGGCTTCCACGGCCCCGCCAATATCAGCCCCGACGGCAAGATCGCGACGATGGGCTACGCGCCCGGCATCATCAATCTCGATATCAGCGACATCGCCAATCCCAAGCTGATCGGCGATCTCACCATGACGCCGCCTTTCATCTCGGCCGGCTCGCAATCCGAGCACACGGTGCTGCCGCTGTGGAAGAAGCAGATGCTCTTCGCCAATTCGGAAGCCTCGGCCGAGAATTGCGTCGACAACGCGCTCAATTACGCCGTGCTGGTCGACAATAGGAACATGGCGAAGCCGCGGCTGATGTCGATGTTTCCGCTGCCGGTGCCGCCGAAGGACGCGCCCTATAAGGACTTCTGCGACAAGGGCGGACGCTTCGGCCCGCACAACACCAATCAGGAAATCCACCTGCCCGATGTCGAGCAGCCGGACAATCTGATCTACCTCACCTATTTCAACGCCGGGCTGCAGGTCTACGACATCAAAGACCCCTATATGCCGAAGATCACCGGCTACTTCATCCCGCCGCAGCCGACGAAGAAGGTCGGCTATTTCCCGAAGAGCAAGCTGGTCAATCAGACCGAGGACGTGCTGGTCGATACGCGCGGCAACGTCTACATCACCGACAAGCAGTGGGGCGTCTTCATCCTGCGCTATTCCGGCCCGGACAAGCCGAAGCCGACGGCGAAATAAGGACTCGTTGCAAAACGATCCTGCGCCCTTCGACTTCGCTCAGGGCGAGGAGAAGTTGTGCGTGGCATCTTCCATTGGATGATGCCCGACCCGATCTTCCTCGTCCTGAGCTTGTCGAAGGACGCAGGATGACCTTGCAACCTCTGGCCTAAACCTTCAGCGCGTCCTCAACCGCGGTGAGCGGCAGCCCGAGCGCTCCCGCCACCGCGGGATGCGTGACCTTGCCCGCGGCGATGTTGAGGCCCGCGCGGAGATGCGGGTCCTCGGTCAGGGCCTTGCGCCAGCCTTTGTTCGCGAGCGCCAGGCTGAAGGGCAAGGTCGCGTTGTTGAGCGCGAAGGTCGAGGTGCGCGCCACCGCGCCCGGCATGTTGGTGACGCAGTAATGAATGACGCCGTCCTCGACATAGGTCGGGTTGGCATGGGTCGTCGGGCGGCTGGTCTCGAAGCAGCCGCCTTGATCGATCGAGATATCGACCAGCACCGAGCCAGGCCGCATCTGCTTCACCATCTCGCGCGTGACCAGCTTCGGCGTCGCCGCGCCGGCGACCAGCACCGCGCCGACGACGAGATCGGCGGATAGCACCTCGTGCTCGATGTTCTCGACCGTGGCGAAAAGCGTGTGGAGCTGCGAGCCGAATTGCAGATCGAGCTCGTAAAGCCGCTGCGGCGCTTTATCGATGACGGTGACGTAGGCTTCCATCCCCATCGCGACACGCGCCGCGTTGGTGCCGGCAACGCCGCCGCCGAGGATCACGACTTTCGCCGCCGCGACGCCGGGCACGCCGCCGAGGAGGATGCCCGCGCCGCCCTGCTCTTTCTCGAGGCAATGCGCACCGACCTGCACCGCCATGCGGCCGGCGACCTCGCTCATCGGCGCCAAGAGCGGCAAGCCGCCGCGCGCATCGGTGACCGTCTCGTAAGCGACACACACCGCGCCCGAGCGCATCAGCCCCTCGGTCTGCGCCTTGTCGGCGGCGAGATGGAGATAGGTGAAGAGCACCTGGCTCTTGCGCAGCATCGCGATCTCTCGCGGCTGCGGTTCCTTCACTTTGACGATCATGTCGGCAGCGGCGAAGACATCCGCCGCCGTTGCCAGCACGCGCGCGCCGGCCTTTTGATAAGCGGCGTCGTCGAAGCCGATACCGGCGCCGGCGTCTTTCTCGACCACGACCTGATGGCCATGATGGACAAGCTCGCGCACGCTGCCGGGAATGAGCCCGACGCGATATTCGTGGGTCTTAATTTCCTTCGGAACGCCGATCAGCATGTCTTCAGCACCTCGCGCAGCAGGCTGAACATATCGTCGATCTGTGACTTCTCGACGATGAGCGGCGGCGACAGCGCCAGGATGTCGCCGGTCTGGCGTATCAGCAAGCCGCGCTCGAAGCATTTGACATAGGCATCGAAAGCGCGCGCGCCGGGCTTGCCCGGAATCGGCGCGAGCTCGATGCCGGCGACGAGGCCGATATTGCGCAGATCGACGATGTTAGGCAGGTCTTTCAGCGCGTGGACCGCGTCCTCCCAATACGGCGCGAGCGATTTGGCGCGATTGAAGAGGTCCTCTTTCGCATAGATGTCGAGCGTCGCGAGCGCCGCCGCCGCCGCGACCGGATGGCCCGAATAGGTATAGCCATGCGCGAATTCGATGAGGTTCTCGGGCCCCTGCATGAAAGCGTCGTAGATATGCTTCTTCACGACGACGCCGCCCATCGGCACGCAGCCATTGGTTACGCCTTTGGCGAAGCAGACCATGTCGGGCACGATGCCGAACAACTCGGTCGCAAAAGCTGCGCCGAGCCGGCCGAGGCCGGTGATGACTTCGTCGAAGATCAGCAGGAAGCCGTATTTGTCGCAGATCGCTTTGAGGCGCTCGAGATAGCCCTTCGGCGGCACGAGCACGCCGGTCGAACCGGCCATCGGCTCGACAATCACCGCGGCGATGGTCGAGGGATCGTGCAGCGCCGCAATGCGCTCGAGATCGTCGGCGAGTTCCGCGCCCCAGTCCGGCTGGCCGCGCGAGAAAGCCTGTTTCGCGAGATTGAAGGTATGCGGTAGATGATCGACGCCGGGAATACCGGCATAGAGCTTGCGGTTGCCGGCGATGCCTCCGACCGAAATGCCGCCGAAGCCGACGCCGTGATAGGCGCGCTCACGCCCGATCAGCCGCGTGCGCGCGCCGTCGCCGCGCGCACGATGATAAGCGAGCGCGATCTTCAGCGCGGTCTCGACCGCCTCCGAGCCAGAATTGCCGAAGAACACATGATCAAGATCGCCGGGCAGGAGCGCGGCGAGGCGCGACGCCGCCTCGAAAATCGCCGGATGGCCCATCTGGAACGCAGGTGCGTAGTCGAGGGCAACTAATTGCTGCTGGACCGCCGCGGCGATTTCGCGCCGACCGTGCCCGGCATTGACGCACCAGAGCCCGGCGGTGCCGTCGAGAATCTTGCGGCCGTCGGTGCTGCGGTAATACATGCCTTCGGCCGAGGCCATCAGCCGCGGCTTCGCCTTGAATTGGCGGTTCGCGGTGAAAGGCATCCAATAACTATCGAGATTGTTGGGTCGAGCCGTCTCCGCCATAGCGTGTTCTCTCTGTAACGTCGTTCCCGACTTCCTAGAACTTGATCGCCAACGAGCAAATGGGCGATTGCGTTCGCGCCCTATTTTTAGGCAGAATTGCCGTAATGGACCAGGGGAGCCGGACTGCCACTATCGTCATCAGCGCAGCTGTCGCGGCGTTTGCCGTCGCGGTATGCGCTTTGCTTGCAAAGGCTTTTGCCGCGTGCGGAATCGACGTTCCCTATCTTTGCTTCATCATCGCGATCGTCGCCTGCTGCGCACTCGGTGGCTGGGCTCTCGCGGCTTGGGCGCTGGTCTTCAGCGCCGTCGGTCTATGGGATTTCTTCCTGCCCCCGACCGGCTTCGGTTGGCCGAAATATAGCGACGCGGGACATTTCGCGGTCTTCATCATCGTCGCGTTCTTCGTGTGCTGGATCATCGACGGTCTGCGCCGCGCCAATGACGCGCTGTCACGCGATAACGTTGTCCTCGGCGTCAAACTCACCGCGCTTTTGAAACGGGCAAAAGCGCTCTGATCTTTTTTCTCCGCATGACGGTCCATGCCGGATGCCGGTTGCGATGAACCGGCGCACGTTGCTGCTAGCGCCGCTCGCGCTTTGCTGCGCGCGTCCGGCCGCCGCCGACAGCAAAACCTTCACACTCGGATCAATTTCGATCACGCATCCTTGGGCGCCTCCCGCTGTCACCGACGCCGCGGCGTTGTTCATGCATATCGTCAATAACGGTGCCAGCCACGATAGGCTGATTGCGGCGTCGACGCCGATCGCCGGCACCGTTATCTTTCGCACCCATGACGGCACGCCGCTCGAATATTACGACCTCTGGCCGAAGCGGCCGGTCGAACTCGGACCCGGCCGGCGCTACATCGCGCTGCGCGATCTCAAGGGACCGCTCGCGCTCGACGATACGTTTCCAGTGACGCTGCGCTTCGCGACTGCCGGCGAGATCATCGTCACGGCGATCGTCGAAGCCGGGCCCGAAGACGATACAGCCGGCGGTTAGACGCGCACAACGAAAAGGCCCCGCCAGAGCGGGGCCTTCCTTCTGCATGGTCAACGAGCAGCGATTTAGAGCGCGCTGCCAATGTTACCGAAGGTCGTGGCGAGATTGCCGCCGACAGTCGTCGCCGCACCGATAATCGCAAGCGCGATCAGCGCCGCGATCAGGCCATATTCGATGGCCGTCGCACCGCTCTCGTCTCGCAAGAAAGTCCGCGCCCAAGCAAACATGCGTCATCTCCTCGTGATGTGTGACGCGAGAAATTTAGAGGCGGCATCGCTAATGGAAGCTTGTGGTTCGCTCCAATTGGAAAAGATTAAGATCGCGCGAATTTTCATGGGTTTATCGCGTAACTACGACAAAGCTTCGCGCGATCCCCGCAATCGCTAGGATTCAAGCCAGCAACGACCCCACATGATCCGCGATCGCGAGCGACGCGGTCAGGCCGGGTGATTCAATACCGAACAAATTGACGAGATTTGGCACCCCGTGGCGTTCCGGCCCGGCGATCATGAAATCCGCCGCCGGCTCTTTCGGGCCGCTGATCTTGGGGCGGATGCCGGCATAGCCCGGCTGCAACGTGCCATCGGCGATGCCCGGCCAATAGGTGCGGATCGCGGCATAGAACTTGTCGCCGCGCCGCGCATCGACCGTGTAATCGATACCGTCGATCCATTCGGTATCGGGACCGAAACGCGCCGCGCCGCCCATATCGAGCGTCAGATGCACACCGAGCCCAGCATGCTCGGGCACGGGATAGACGAGGCGCTTGAAGGGCGCCCGGCCGGCCAGCGTGAAATAGACGCCGCGGCAATAATAATCCTGCGGTATCGTCGCCGCCGGGATCCCGGCGATGCGCCGCGCCAGTGACGGCGCGTAAAGCCCGGCGCTGTTGATGAGCAGCTTGCAGTCGAGCGTCATCCGTTCGGTCCCGCCGACCTCGAGCGTGAAGCCGTCGCGCGTGACGCGGCCTTCGAGCACCGGCGCGCGCAGCACCACGCTGGCGCCGGCATTCTCGGCATCGGTCTGATAGGCCTGCATCAATGCGTGGCTATCGATGATGCCGGTCGAGGGCGAATGGAAGGCGGCGACGCAACTGAGCGCGGGCTCCATCGCGCGCGCATCGTCGCCGTCGAGCCATTCGAGATCGGTGACGCCCGCCGCTTCCGCATGTTTGATGACGCGCTTGAGCGTCGCGGTCTCGTCATCGCTCACGCCGACGACGAGCTTGCCGATGCGCTTATGCGGTACGTCTCGCTCAGCGCAATAGGCGTAGAGCTTCTTGCGCCCCTCGACGCAGAAGCGCGCTTTCAGACTGCCTTCGGGATAATAGAGACCGGCATGGATCACCTCGCTATTGCGCGAGGACGTGTCCTGGCCGATCCAGCGCTCCTTCTCGAGCAGCAACACCTCGCGGCCGGCGCGGGCCAATGCCCGCGCCACTGCAAGACCGATGATGCCGCCGCCGATGACGACGCATTCGACGGCTTCACTCATCGCTCAGGCCCGTTCGAGAATCTCCAAGCCGCGGATGCGGTCAATGAGGAAGATCAGGCCGCGATCGTCCTCATAGACATCGTTGCTCTGACAGCGCTTCGCGCCCGGCGCCGGCTCGGGCACGTAATGCGCGACCTCTTTCGGCGTATGCGGGTGCGAGATATCGATGATGCGAAGGCCCTGCGCGAACCAGGCAAAGGGCACTTGCGTGCCGCGGATCTTCTCGACCGGCTGATGGCAGCCGCTGTTATTGGCGTGATTGCCGTGATCGAGACCCTCGACCTGATAGGTGCCGACCGGGACCGGATGCTCCTCATCGGTGATGTCGATCATCCACATGAAGGCAGGCAGCGCCGTCTCCGGCCGCTGCACGTCTTCGTCGGCGACGATCGCGAACTGCCGGCCGAAAATGTCGAAGGGGATGCGCACGCAGGAATGCGTCGGACAGGCGAAAGGCGGGCTCCAATCGAGGCCCGAGACCCGCTTCGGCTTCGACATGTCGTCGATGTTGAGGATGCGGAAGCCACCCTGCCAGTAGCTCGTATAAAGACGATTGCCCTGACGCAGCGGGTGATGGCAGCGGTGATCGGCGCCTTTCCAGGTCGGCGTTTCGCCGCCCGCGATCCACTGCCCTGGCTCCCACCAGCGACCGACCTCTTCCGGCTTCTCCGGATTCTTTAGGTCGAGGATCATGACGATGTTGCCGCGATAGCCCTCGACCGTTGGCGAGCAATAAACATAGCGGCCGTCGAAATCGTAGCGATGGACGCCGTGGCCGTGCGTCTCCCAATCGAGGATCTTACGCGGCTTCAGCGGATTGCTGACATCGTAGATGCCGAGGCCGCCCTTGAAGTCGGAGGGCGCCGCTGCGGGGCCGCCGGCCGGATTGGGGTCGACCTCGTGATTGGTCACGAGCAGCCCGTTGACCGCACGCGCCTTATGCGAATGGGTTCCCGGCAGCATCTCGTAATAAGCGATCTGCTTCGGATTCTTGGGGTCGCGCACATCGACGATGCTGGTGCCCGAGGGCGAATGAATGTGGCCGATATAGGCGAAGCCGTTATCGACATAGACCTGGCCGCCGCCGTAGCAGTCGTGGAACCCGACCCGCCGGACGCCCTTTGCTGAAACCGCCATACTTTTCCCTCCCGCAGATTATCGGGCAACTCTAGCCTAAATCGCGCCTTCGCCAAACCCGGGCGCCTCGCTTGCGAAGGGTTTTGGAGGACAAGGCGCCGCACCGCTGAGGCAATCCGCGCGATTGACTTTAAATGGCCGCGCCCTGAGGCTACCGGCCATGACCGATATGGCAATCAGTGCGGCGGATGAGGCTGCGCGGCTCTGGCGCGAGGCCGCGCCGGGTCCGGTGCGCCCTGGCAGCGACCGCCACAAGAGCATGTTCTGCCGCATGCTCCTCGATACCTTCAACCCGTATAAGCCGGCGGTCATCGATTGGCCGAAGCTCGACGAGGATGCGCGCCAGCGCCTGATCAGCCTGCCGATCTGGGACATCGCCGTACAGACCGAAGGCAAGGCTAAGCTGCGCGTCCTGACCTATGGCGAGCTCATCGACGACCCGCTGCTGCGCCAGGCGATCGACCTCAACGGCTTCGAGGAGGGTCGCCACAAGCAAGTCCTCGCCAATATGGTTGAGGCTTACGGGATCAAGCTCGCGCCCGAGCCGGCCTATATCAAGCCGAAGGACGCCGAATGGGCCTTCATGGTCACCGGCTATAGCGAGTGCATCGACAGCTTCTTCGCTTTCGGACTTTTCGAGTTGGCGAAGCGGTCGGGTTTCTTCCCGCTCGAGCTCGTCGACACGTTCGAGCCGGTGATGCAAGAGGAAGGCCGCCACATCCTCTTCTTCGTCAATTGGGTCGCCTGGCATCGCCG
>DATMZZ010000219.1:0-2365 GCA_035573175.1 Allostellaceae bacterium | reverse complement strand
TTGAAACGCGACCCCGCATCATCTTGGCCGAGCGTCGCGCGTTAGGCTAGTCTTTCGCCATGCGTGACTCGCTTATTGCGGTTTTCGGACTCGTGTTTTTCGCCATGCCCGCTTGGGCCGCGGACGCACCGCTGCCGCCGGGGGGAGTGGCGTCGACACCGAATGGCTTAGTGATGTCATCGCAGATATGCGCGACGCTTGCCGGGACGACACAAGGCGTGCCGAGCGCCGACTATCAGCCGGGTGTCGACGTCAATGGCAATGCGGTTGCGCCGGCCGATCTGCCCTCGATCCCATCGAACCCAAGCGTCGATAATTTTCCGATCGAGATCGATCAGCGTCTCGCCCATCGCTTCAACCTGCCGCCCCGCGCCAATGCCAAGGCGGTGCTTGGCTATGTCACTGTTCGCGGTAACCAGGCCTATTTCAACGGCCAGCCGCTCAATGCCGATCAGACCTCGGCGCTGGCCGAAGCGTGCCGCGCGGCCCGGCATTAAACCCATTGGGCGTTAACGCGAATTCATGCCGCGCGTTGGACAGCGGCGGTGTCGTTTCCTACATTCGGCGGCATCCCCAAGCCTGAGGAAAATCCGTGCGTCTTTCCGCCTATTTCCTGCCGCTTCTGAAAGAGAATCCGGCCGAGGCGCAGATCGTCTCGCATCGCCTGATGCTGCGTGCCGGCATGATCCGGCAATCGGCCGCCGGTATTTATTCCTGGCTGCCGCTTGGCTTTCGTGTGCTGCGCAAGGTCGAGCAGATCGTGCGCGAGGAACAGGACGCGGCCGGGGCGCAGGAATTGCTGATGCCGACCCTGCAGCCGGCGGAACTTTGGCGCGAGAGCGGACGTTACGAGGATTACGGCAAGGAGATGCTGCGCATTCGCGATCGTCACGAGCGCGACATGCTCTACGGACCGACCAACGAAGAGCTCATCACCGACATCGTCCGCAATTCGATCAAAAGCTATCGCGACTTGCCGAAGAACCTCTATCACATCCAGTGGAAATTCCGCGACGAGGTGCGGCCGCGTTTCGGGGTGATGCGCGGGCGCGAATTCCTGATGAAGGACGCCTATTCCTTCGATCTCGATAAGGCCGGTGCGGTCGCGTCGTATTTCCGGATGTTCGCCGCCTATTTGAAGACCTTCAAACGCATGGGGCTGACGCCGATCCCGGTGCGCGCCGATACCGGACCGATCGGCGGCGATCTGAGCCACGAATTCCATGTTCAGGCGGACACGGGGGAGAGCGGTCTTTATTACGACAGCGACATCGTCAATCTCGACGAGAAGAGCATCGATCCGACCTCGCCCGACGTGCAGAAATATATCGCGAATTGGTATGCGGCGACGGACGAGAAGCACGACACGGCCGAATTCGAAGCGCGCGTGCCCGAGGCGCGGCGCTGCGAGAAGCGCGGCATCGAGGTCGGGCAGGTGTTCTATTTCGGCACGAAATATTCGAAGCCGATGGACGCGGTGGTCGCCGGTCCCGATGGCGCGCCGGTGGCACTGGAGATGGGCTCTTATGGCATCGGCGTCTCGCGGCTCGTCGGCGCGCTGATCGAGGCGAGCCATGACGATGCCGGCATCATCTGGCCGGAGGGCGTTGCGCCGTTCCGGGTCGGGCTGATCAATCTGCGCGCCGCCGATGCGAAATGCCGCGCCGCTTGCGATGATCTCTATGGCAAGCTGCAGAATGCCGGCATCGATGTGCTTTATGACGATCGCGACGAATCCGCCGGCGCGAAATTTGCGGCGATGGATTTGATCGGCTTGCCCTGGCAATTCGTCATCGGGCCACGCGGCCTCGCCAATAACGTCGTCGAGGTCAAGAACCGCAAGACCGGCGAGCGGAAAGAGATCGCGCCCGACGCGGCGCTCAATATGCTGGCGGCGCGCTGACCATGTTCGGTCCGCTCGAGCGGCTTATCGCTTTCCGCTATCTGCGCGCGCGGCGCCAGGAAGGCTTCATCTCCGTCATCGCGATCTTCTCGCTCACCGGCATTGCGCTCGGCGTCGCCACGCTCATCGTCACCATGGCGGTGATGAACGGCTTCCGCGCCGAGCTTCTGGGCCGCATCCTCGGCTTTAACGGTCATATCAACGTCTATGCGGCACAGGGTGGGCTGACCAATTACAACGATTTCGCCGCGCAGATCAAAAAGCTGCCAGGCATCGTCTCTGCGGTGCCGACGATCCAAGGTCAGGTCATGTCGACCGCCGGCAACCAATCGAGCGGCGCGCTGGTGCGCGGTCTCAGCCTCGATGATCTGAAAGCGCAATCGCTGATCGCGAACAATCTTTCCCCCGGCGCGCTCGAGAATTTCAAGGACAACAACGTCATCATCGGCTATCGCCTGGCGC
>DATMZZ010000218.1:0-12446 GCA_035573175.1 Allostellaceae bacterium | reverse complement strand
GCCTTTGAGGCGGCGATCGGCGTAGGTGAACAGGTTGTTGAGGAAGAAGTTCGCGGTCATCGCGACGATCGCGGCGCTTGTCTGCGCCGTGACGAAGGGCAGGGCAAAAAGCTTCAGCCCCGCGGCGAGCACGCCCATATGGACGAAGACGCCGAGCCCGCCGATCACGGCGAAGAGCAGGAAGCGCACCGGCACGATATGGCCGACAAGCTTGTCGGCGAGCAGCATCGCGAATTCCCAGGCGACGAGCGTGTCGAGCTTGCTCTCGCCGGCGACGCGCTGACGGAACTGGAAGGGGATCTCCTTGATACGCAGCGGCGTCTCGGCCGTCGCGAGGATGTCGAGCAGGATCTTGAAGCCCTGTGTCGAAAGGCCGCGCATCACCCGCTCGAACACCATCCGGCGCAGCATGAAGAAGCCGCTCATCGGATCGGCGATGTCGGTCTTGGTCACCAGATGTGCGAGCCGCGTCGCCAGCGAGCTTGCGCGCTGACGATGCGCCGCCCAATCGCCAACGCCGCCGCCGGCGACATAGCGGCTGCCGACGACCACATCGCATCCCTCGCGGCGCAGCGCCTCGAGCATCCGCGGCAGGATCGCTTCGTCGTGCTGCAGATCGGCATCCATCACTGCGACATAAGGCGCGGAGGAGGCGAGGATGCCTTCGATACAAGCGCCGGCGAGCCCGCGCCGGCCGATGCGCTGGATGCAGCGCACGCGCGTGTCGCGCCGCGCCGCCGCGCGCACAGCGTCGGCCGTGCCGTCGGACGAATCGTCATCGACAAAGATTGCTTCCCAGGCGATGCCTGCCAGCACCGCGTTGAGACGGTCGAGCAGTGGGACGATATTGTCATGCTCGTTGAAGGTCGGCACGACAATCGTCAGTTCGGGCGCATCCACTAAAACCTCATCCCCAACGCGAACGCCGCGGATCGTGCCCGCCGCCACCGCGATTGTCCACCCGATTTGCGCGCGAAAGATTGACAAGTGACGCCGCTTGGCGATCATTCCGGCCAAGAAAACAGGGAGGAGTAGTTCGAGATGCGACGCATATTCTTCGGTACGATGATCGCGGCGACGTTGACGGCATCAGTCGCACAGGCTGACCCGGTCGTGATCAAAGCCGCCTGGGCGGCGGTTCCGGGACAGATGTTCCCGATCCTGATGCAGATGAAAAACGTGCTTGTCCATTACGGCAAGTCCTACACGGTCGAGGCGATCCGCGCGCCGGGCAGCGGTCCGCAAACGACGGCGCTCGCTACCGGCGACATTTCGCTCGCCTATTTCTCGCCGGCGGCTTTCGCGCTTGCCATCCAGAATGCGCATATGAACGACTTGCGCGTCATCGGCGTCGCGACGCGCGACGGCTATCAGGATTACTTCACGCGTCCTTTCGCGGTGCTTGGCAACAGCCCGATCAAGAAGGTCGAGGATCTCAAGGGCAAGGTCATCGGCGATAACAGCATCGGCGGCGCGATGGATATCGGCATGCGCGCGATGCTGAAGCGCCACGGTCTCGAGGACAAGCGCGACTATACGGTGGTCGAGATCGAATTCCCCAACATGATGGCGGCGCTGACCGCCAAACGCGTCGATATGGGCTTTTTGACCACGCCGTTCTCGGTCGAGCCGATGAAGACCAAGGAGGTGCGCGCGCTGTTCACCGAAAAGGACGCGATGGAAGGGCCATCGGAACTCACGATCATCGCCGGCCGGACACCCTATATCAAAGCCAACCGCGCCGCCTTGGTCGATTATTTCGAGGACACCAACCGCACGATGCGCTGGATCCTCGATCCGAAGAACCGCGAGGCGGCGTTGAAGCTCGTGGCCGATTTCACCAAAAAGCCGGAAAAGGCTTATTCGGACTGGATCTTCACCAAGGGCGATGACTATCACGCGCCCGATTCGCGGCCGGATATCGCGGCGATGCAGAAGAATCTCGATATCGCCAAGGAACTTGGCGTGCTGAAAAAGGCCATCGATGTGAAGGCTTATTCTGATCTGTCGCTTGTCGACGAGGCGGCCGCCCGGCTTAAGTGACGATTGACAATGCGGCGCGGTTGACAAGGCCGCGCCCGCATGCCTTTGATGCGGCGAGACAATCAAGAACAAGTAGCCTAACAAGAATTTCACATGGGAGGTTTCCGATGAGCTTGTGGCGCGGCGTCGCATCGGTGCTGGTTGCATCGGGCATGTTGGTGGGGCTGGCGCTGCCGGGCCGCGCAGATGAGCCGTTGAAGCTGCGGGTCGGTTGGGCGGTCGTGCCGGCGCAGCTGACGTCGGTGCTCTGGGCCAAGCCCGAGCTCCTCAAGCATTACGGCAAATCCTACACGGTCGAGGCGATCCATTTCCGCGGCAGCACGCCGCAAATTACCAGTCTCGCCGCTGGGGAGCTCGATCTCGCCGCGCTCGCGTATTCTTCCTTCGCGCTCGCGATCCAGAACGCGCATATGCAGGACATCCGCGCGGTCTCGGATCTCTATCAGGATGGGATCCCGGGCTATTACTCGAATCAAATGATGGTACGTCCCGACGGCTCCATCAAAAAAGTCGAGGATCTGAAGGGCAAGATCGTCGCCACCAACGCCATTGGCGGCGCACTCGATATCGCGGCCCAGGTCTATATGAGCGAGCACGGGCTGCAGCCCAAGCGCGACTATCAGATCATCGAGGTCGAATTCCCGAACATGGTCTCGGCGCTGCACGAAAAGAAAGTCGACATGATCGAGATCGGCACACCGTTTTCGGTCGTGGCCCAGAAAGACGGTGTTGCCAAGAAGCTCTTCGATGTCGGCGATGCGATGGGGCCGACCGAGCTTACCTTGTGGGCGGGGCGTGCGCCGTTCATCGCCGCGCATCGCGCAGTCCTGGTCGATTTTTTCGAGGATGTGCAGACCATGCTGCACTGGTATCTCGACCCCGCCCACCGGGCGGAGGGCATCAAGATCGTCGCCCAATTCACGAAGCAGCCGGAATCCTATTTTAGCGATTGGCTGTTCACGAAAAACGATTACTATCGGGACCCCGACGCGCGGCCGAACCTGACCGCGCTGCAGAACAACATCAAAACCCAGAAGAAAGTGGGGCTGCTCAACATCGACGTCGATGTCGCCAAATATGCGGATCTGTCGCTGGTCGACGAAGCTGCGAAACGGCGTCATCCGTGAGGGACGGGCAGGAAATATCGAGGCACGAGGGAATGGCAGGGAGTGGTATCGTCTTCGGCGCAGTCAGCCACACCTATCGCCCGATGCGCGGGCGGCCGGTGCTTGCGCTCGACGGCGTCTCGCTGGAAGTGAAAGAGCGCGAATTCGTCGCGCTGCTCGGGCCCTCGGGCTGCGGCAAGAGCACGCTGCTCTATCTTCTGGGCGGATTCCTGCCGATCGAGAGCGGCAGTATCACGGTCAGCGGCAAGCGGGTGACGCAGCCCGGACCCGATCGCGGCATCGTCTTCCAGAATTACTCGCTCTTCCCGTGGAAGACCGTGAAGCAGAACGTGCTCTACGGCCTTGAGAAGCAGCGCATGCCCAAGGCCGAGCGCGAGAGGCGGGCGCAAGAGCTGATCGATCTCGTGCATCTGAAAGGCTTCGAGGATTCCTACCCCTCGCAACTCTCCGGCGGCATGAAGCAACGCGTCGCGATCGCGCGCACGCTCGCGATCGATCCCGCGACGCTGCTGATGGACGAGCCCTTCGGTGCGCTCGATGCGCAAACGCGCACGCTGATGCATGAAGAGCTGCTGGCGATCATGCAGCGCTCGCCCAAGACGGTCGTCTTCGTCACGCATGACGTGCGCGAGGCGGTCTATCTCGCCGACCGCGTCGCGGTGATGACGGCGCGCCCGGGCCGCATCAAGGAGATCGTCGATACGCGGCCGCCGCATGGCGCGCGCACAGAATACCAGCAAACGCCCGAATTCACCGCCAAGGTCGATTATCTCTGGAACCTGGTGCGCGACGAAGCGATCCGCGCCCAGGAAGAAGAGCACGGATGACGAGCGAGAACATCTTCGTCCGTTATCTGCCGCTTCTCTTGCTTGCGGTGTTGTGGGAGATCGCGCCGCGTGTCCATTTCGTCGATCCGAGTGAGTTGCCGCCGCTGAGCGCCGTCGGCGCCGCCTGGTGGTCGCTGCTGCTCGATGGCGATCTCTGGACCAACGGCGTCTCGTCCTTCTTCAACTGGTTCTTCGGCCTCGGCTCCAGTATCGTCGTCGGCATTGCCCTCGGCGTGATGATGGCGTGGTCGACGACCATCGACGACATCGCGAGCCCGCTGGTCAAAGCCCTCTATCCGATGCCGAAATCGGCGCTCATCCCGGTGATGATCCTGTGGCTCGGCCTCGGCGCCGGCTCGAAGATCGCCTCGATCGCGATGAGCTGCCTGCTGCCGGTGATTCTCAGCGCCTATAACGGCGCGCGTGGCGTCGATCAGACGTTGATCTGGTCGGCGCGGGCCTGCGGCGCGAGCAATCGCGAGGTGCTGTGGGAGGTGATCTTGCCCGGCGCCTTGCCCGAAATCCTCGCCGGCATCCGCAACGCGGTCGCGATCTCGTTCATCGTGCTGGTCGCGTCGGAGTTGCTCGTCGGCCAGCGCGGCCTCGGCTATCTCATTTCCTTCCTCGGCGAAGGCGGCGTCTACGACGCCATGTTCGCCGTGGTCATAACAGTCTCGGCCTTGGGCTTCTTCGCCGACCGGGCTTACCTCTATTTCATGCGTCGGACGCTGGTATGGAGAGAGTAGAAAGCAAAAGCTGGCTCAGCCCGGTTTGGAAGCGGCGTCTGCTGCGCTCGTCTTCCGTGGTCCTGCTCGCCGTCGCGTGGGAGTGGGGCGCGCGAATGCATTTCGTTTCGGACTTCCTGCTGCCGTCGCTGTCGTCGGTGCTGGTGCGGCTCTGGGACGATAGTGTCTCGGGCGATATACCGGTTGCGCTTGGGCTCACCCTGGCGCGCACCTTCGCCGGCTTTTCGATGGCGGCGATCCTGGGCGTCCTCATCGGCGTGACGATCGCGCGGCTGCGCCTCGTGCGCTGGTTCTTCGACCCGATCGTCTCGGTCGGCAATCCGCTGCCGAAAATCGCCTTCTTGCCGATCTTCATCCTGTGGTTCGGCGTCTTCGACTGGTCGAAGATCGCGATGGTTGCTTTCTCGTCGGTCTTCCCGGTCGTGGTCGCGACCTGGGCCGCGACCGAGAATGTCGACAAATACCTTGTCTGGTCGGCGGAGAGCCTTGGCGTCGACCGCCGAGCGCTGCTCTGGCAGATCATCCTGCCCTCGGCCATGCCCGGCGTTTTCACCGGCTTGCAGATCGCGCTGCCGATCTCGCTGATCGTCGTCATCATCTGCGAGATGACAATGGGCGGCGAGGGGCTGGGCGGCTCGATGATGACCTCGATGCGCTTCGCTGACTCACCTGGCGTGTTTTCTGGCATCGTCGCCATCGCCATTATTGGCTCGGTTCTGGTCAAGCTGATGGAAATAACGCGCCGGCGCCTGCTCGTCTGGCACGCCGAATCAACTCGTTAGGCATGCCGCGGACCCAGGCGCCGGGTGAAGCGGGGCGCCAATTCCGCTATAGCTTAAGCAATGGACCAATCGGTCGGCAGCGAAAACGCGCGGCAATTCATGCCGATTGCGCAGGTCTACGAGCTTGTCGAGCAGCATCGCGGCGCCGGTCGGCTCGATGAGGCCGAGGCGCTGCTCAAGCAGCTCCTCGCCGCGAAACCGATAGAGCCGACGGCGGTCCATCTCCTCGGCATCATCTTCCATCAGCGCGGCCAGCTCACCCAGGCGATCGAGCATGTGAAGCGGGCGATCGAACTCGCGCCGCAGGTGGCGCTCTTCCAGGCCAATCTCGGCGAGATGTACCGCCTCGCCGGGCGGCCCGATCTGGCGCTCGAGCACGGGAAGAAAGCGGTCGCGCTCAATCCCGAGTATCCCGAGGCGCTGAGCAATATCGGCGTCGCGCATTACGAGCGGAAGGAATACGAGGACGCGGCGGCGAGCCATCGCCGCGCCATCGAGCTGCGCCCGAGCTTCGCCCAGGCGCATAGCAATCTCGGCAATGCGTTCCACGCGCTGCGCGATTTCGATGGTGCGGTCGCGTGTTATCGCCGCGCGGTCGAGATCAATCCGCGCTTCGCCGATGCCTGGTCCAATTTAGGCACTAGCCTGCATCACGCCGGTCGCTACGAAGACGCGATGTATGCGCTGCGCCGCGCCATCGCGCTCGATCCCAACAACCCCAATGCGCATTCGGGCCTTGGCATCCTGCTGCTGATGCGCGGCGATCTCGCCGAGGGCTGGGCCGAATATGAGTGGCGTCTCAAATCGACCGAGGTGCGGCTGCCCTATACGCCGCAACGCCCGTGGCAGGGCGAGGGTATCGCGGGGAGGCACATCTATATCAACGCCGAGCAGGGCTTCGGCGACACGATGCAATTCACGCGTTATGTGCCGCTGGTGGCGGCGCGGGCGGGGAAGGTCACCTTTCGCGTCCAGCAGGGCCTTGCCGGGTTGATGCGCGAGAGCCTGAAAGGCATCGATGTCCTTGGCGATCGCGCCCCAGCAGTGACGAACGCCGATTGCGAATGTGCGCTGCTCAGCTTGCCTTATCTCTTCGGCACCCGGCTCGAGACGATCCCGGCGACGGGCCCCTATCTGCGCGCCAATCCGGACGAAGCGGCGCGCTGGAAGGCACGCTATCGGGACAGCAGTTTCAAGGTCGGCATGATCTGGGCCGGCAATCCCGAGCACGTCAACGATCGCCGACGCTCGATACCTCTTGAACAGCTGGCACCGCTTTTGGCGGTGCCGGACGCTTCGTTCACCAGTTTGCAGGTCGGGCCGCGTGCGGACGACCTCAAAGCGCATCCCGAATTCCACATCACCGATGTCGCCAAGGAACTCGTCGGCTTTGCCGCGACCGCGGCCCTGATCGAGGCGCTCGATCTCGTGATCACGATCGATTCCGCTGTCGCGCATCTCGCGGGCGGGCTCGGCAAGCCGACTTGGCTGCTGGCGCCATGCGTCTCGGATTGGCGCTGGCAGCTCCATCGCGAGGACAATCCCTGGTATCCGACGATGCGGCTGTTCCGCCAGGTCGAAGGCCAGGAATGGCCGGCGGTGATCGATCGTGTCGTCGGCGAGCTCACCGCCGTGGTCAAAGGCGATCGCGCGCGGCTGATGCCGTTCCGAGCGATCGGCGAGAAGCGCGCGGCGCAGGCGGCGGCGATCATCGCCGCGCAGGAAGAGAATCAGGCGGCGGCTCTTGCCGCGGCCCAGATGCCACCTCCGGCGGCGCCGAACCTCACGCCGCCGCAGATCATGGCGCTTGCTGAGCAGCGCCGCCAGGCCGGCAAACTCGCCGAAGCCGAGCTCTACTGCCGCCGCGTGCTCGAAACCGACCCGAACAATGGCGAGGCCTGTCACCTTCTCGGCATCATTGCGCATCAATCGGGAAACCTCGCGCATGCGATCGATCATTTGAAACATGCGACGACGTTGGCGCCCGAAGTAGCGCTCTATCATGCCAATCTTGGCGAGATGTGCCGCCTCGCCAAGCGCATCGATGAGGCGATCGCCGAAGGCAAGCGCGCACTGGAGATCAACCCCGATTACGCCGACGCGCTCAGCAATCTCGGCATCGCCTATTACGAGCAGGATAAATTCGAGGACGCGCTGTCCTGTTACGAACGCGCGATCGAGCTGCGGCCCGAATTCGTCGAGGCGCACAGCAATCGCGGCAATGCGCTGCGCGCGCTGAAGCGGATCGACGATGCGATCGTCGCTTATCGCCGCGCCCTCGATCTGCGGCCCAACTTCGCCGATGCCTGGAACAACCTCGCGACCTCGCTGCGCGATCTCAAGAAACCGGACGAGGCGGAGACGGCCTATCGCCGCGCGCTATCGCTGAAGCCCGACGATCCCGAGATGCTCGATAGCCTCGCGCTGGCGCTGAAGGACCTGCATCGCGAAGAGGAGGCAGAACAGACTCTGCGGCGCTCGCTCGCGATCGAGCCGCGCAACGAGAAGACGCTGCTCTATCTCTCGACCCTCCTGCTCGAGGCGCACAAGACCGACGAAGCGAAATCGCTGATCGAGCAGGCCTACGCGCTCAACCCGAAGAATCACGATGTGCTCAACATGATGGGGCGCATCGCCTTCGATCAGGGCGAGCTCGATCTGGCCCTCGACTATCACCGCCGCGCGCTCGAGATAAAGCCGGATCTCGCCGACGCGCTCAACAATATGGGCAATGTGCTGAAAGAGCTCGGCAAGCTCGAGGAGGCGCACGAGGCCTATCTCAAATCGCTGGCCCTGGAGCCGAAGATCACGGGCGTCTACGTCAATCTCGCCGATTCCAAGAAGTTCGCGCCGGACGATCCGCATCTCGCGGCGATGGAGGCGCTCGCTGAGGGCGGCGATCCGCTATCCGATACCGACCAGCTGCAGCTCGATTTCGCGCTCGCCAAGGCCTATGCCGACACGAAGCAGCATAGGCGCAGCTTCGAGCATCTGCTGCGTGGCAATGCCGGCAAGCGCGCTCAGATCAAATACGACGAGCCTGCCGTCATTGAGCTGTTCGATCGCATCGAGGCGGTGTTCACGCCCGAGGCGATCGCGCGCCGGGCCGCGGTCGGCGATCCGACGCGCGTGCCGATCTTCGTTATCGGCATGCCGCGCTCCGGTACGACGCTTATCGAGCAGATTCTGGCGAGCCATCCCGACGTCCATGGCGCCGGCGAACTGAAGACGATGAACGATGTGGTCAACGAGGTGCGCAGTGGCGACGGCCCCGTCATCCCATTCCCCGAATTCGTGCCGTCGCTCGACGCCAAGGCGCTCCGTCAGATCGCGTCACGCTATCTCGCGGGCGTGCGCAAGCACTCGCCCGACGCCAAGCACATCACCGACAAGATGCCGTCGAATTACTATTTCGCCGGCCTTATCCATCTGGCGATGCCGAATGCGGTGATCATCCACAGCGTCCGCGATCCGGTCGATACCTGCATCTCCTGCTTCTCGAAGCTCTTCACGGCGGAGCAGAACCACACCTAAGACCTCGCCGAGCTCGGCCGCTATCACCGGCGCTATCGCCAACTCATGGCGCATTGGCATCGCGTGCTGCCGAAAGACCGCATCCTCGATGTGCGCTATGAAGAGGTGGTCGACGATCTCGAGACGCAGGCGCGGCGCATCATCGCCCATTGCGGCTTGCCGTGGAGCGATGCGTGCCTCTCGTTCCACGAGACCGACCGGCCGGTGCGCACGGCGAGCGCGACGCAAGTGCGCCAGCCGATCTACCGCACGGCGATCGGCCGCTGGCGCGTCTATGAGGAATTCCTCGATCCACTTCTGACCGCGCTCGGGCCGGCGGAGTAGGGCCCGGCAGCAGCCGGTGGCGATCAGTCGAGGATCGTGCCTGCCTCGATGCCGGCCTCGCCGCCGGTAATCTTCTTGCCGTCATCGATACGGCAGCGCTGTACCTCGATCAGCCCGCCATGGGCGCAGATTGTGAAGCTGCCGCCTTCGACCTTCATCACCTGGCCCGGCTTGAAGCCTTTCACCGTGGCGAAGACATGGACGGGAATCTTCTTCGATTCGAAGAGATAGACTTTCTTCTCGCCCCATTTAGTCCAGGCGCCCGGTGCCGGATTGCAGCCGCGGATGAGGTCGTAGATCTTGTCGGCGTGATTGGCCCAGTTGATCTGGGATTCGGCGGCGCGGCACCAGCCCTCATAGGTCGCCTTCGATTCATCCTGCAGGGTCTCGCGTGCCTTACCGGCGACGACGGCGTCGGCGGCTTCGAGCAGCGCTTTGACGCCGAGCGGGAAGATACGATCGAAATAGACGCTGCCGAGCGTGTCGTCGGGGCCGATCTCGACTTCTTTCTGAAGGATGATTGCGCCTTCATCGAGCCCGTCGGTCGGGCGGAAGACGGTGAGGCCGGTCTTGCTGCGGCCCTGGATGATCGCCCAGTTGATCGATGACGGCCCGCGATGCAGCGGCAGCAGCGACGGGTGGAATTGGATCATGCCGTGCTTCGGGATCGTTACGAAGGGTTGCGGCGCGAATTGCGTGACATAGGCCATCACGCCGAGCTCGACGTTGAGCTCCTTGAGGGCGCTCAGCGCTTCGGGCGAGCCGAGGCTCTTGAGCTGAAAGCACTTGAGGCCTTTTGCTTGCGCCGCCTCGCGCAGCGGATCGGGCCGCGCGCCCGGCGGCTCCGGTGCCGCAAAAACGCCTGCCACATCGTCGCCGCGCTCGAGGAAGGCTTCGAGTGCCGCTTTACCGAAAGCTTGCTGACCGACGATGGCAAGACGCATGGACGAAATCCTTTCACGAAGAGCCGCATCTGAAGCGACTATCCTAGAACCGATCGAGCAGCTCCGTCAGCCGCCCGATTGCCGGATGCGGCTGACCCGCATGGGCAAGGCGCGGCAATGTGATCACCGGCACGCCGCTGGCGAAGCGGGCGATGGTGGCCGTTGTTTCATCGAGTTCGACGCTGCTTTGTGGCGTCTCGTTCACGATGAGTGCAGCGACGGCGATCTCTCGGCTGTGCAGCGTATCGAGGGCGGTCAGCGCATGGCTGATCGCGCCGAGGTAGCTGCCGCCGACGAGGATCGTGGGGATGCGCAGTGCCGCGATCCAATCGAGCACGGTGTGGCGCTCGTTCAGCGGCACCATGACGCCGCCAACGCCCTCGATCAGCAGCGGGCCGCTCGCGGCAGCGATTGCCGCCCGCGAATATTCGACTAGCTTGGCGAAATCGATCGCCCGGCTTTCGCGCGCTGCGGCCATATCGGGGGAGAGCGGTGCACGGAATCGCCATGGCGCGATTTGGTCGAGGATTTGTGTCGACACGGGCTCGCCCAGCGCGACGAGCAAAGCGCCTGGGTCGGTATCCTCGGGGTGCGTCGGATCGAAGCCACTCGCCACCGGCTTCAGCGCCGCGACGGGGCGGCCGCGGCGGCGCAATTCATGGATCAGCGCAACGGTGACGAAGGTCTTGCCGATCTCCGTGCCGCTGGCGGTTACGAAGAATGCGCTCATCGCAAGATACGGTCGCGGATCAAGCCGGCGAGGCGCTCGATCGCTTCGTCCGGATGCTGCGCGCAGAAGGTAAGGCGCAGCCGCGCCGTGCCGTCGGGCACGGTCGGCGGCCGGATCGCGGTGACGAGGAAGCCTTCGTTTTCGAGGAGATGCGAGGCTGCGAGCGCCGCACTCTCTTCGCCGATGATCACCGGCACGATCGCGCTTTGCGCTTCGGGCAGGCCCGCCAGCATCGTGAAGCGCCGGGCCTTCGCCAAGGGCAGCTCGGTCAAGCCGGGCTCGCGTGCGATTACATCGAGCGCCGCTATCGCCGCGGCGACGCTCGCGGGCGGCAGGCCGGTCGAATAGATCAGCGGCCGTGCGCGGCTCTTCATCAGCTCGATCACCGGCGCCGCGGCGCAGAGATAGCCGCCGTAGGAGCCGAGCGCCTTGCTCAGCGTTCCCATTTGCAGCGGCACTCCGACCGGCGTGCCATCGGCAAAGCTCGATCCGCGGCCGTGTCCAAGCACGCCGACCCCGTGCGCATCATCGACCATCAGCCACGCATCATGTGCCTCGGCGATTTGCGCAAGCTGCTGCAAGGGCGCGCGATCGCCATCCATCGAGAACACGCCTTCGGTGGCGATCACCGCGTAGCGATGCGAGCGGCGCGTGCTATCGAGCAACTCCGCCACATGTGCCGCGTCATTGTGGCGAAAGGTCATCACTTCCGCACCGCTCATGCGCGCGCCCGCCCAGATACAGGCATGGGCGAGCGCATCGACCAGCACCAGATCCTCGTGCCCGACCAGCGCCGGAATGATGCCGATATTGGCGAGATAGCCGGAGCCGAAAACGCAAGCCGCCTCGCTACCCTTAATGCGCGCGAGCCGCATTTCGAGGGCGCGATAGAGCGGGTGATTGCCGGTCACCAGCCGCGACGCGCCGGCGCCGGCGCCGTAATCGCGGATCGCGGCGATCGCCGCCTCGCGTACTGCCGGATGCTGGCTGAGATTGAGATAGTCGTTGCAGGAAAAGGAAAGCAGGCGGCGCCCGCCGCGCTCGATCCAAATCCCGTCCGCGCGCGCGCTGTCGCTTAAGGAACGGCGGCGGTTTTTGGCTTCGAGGTCGCGGAGCTTGGCCGCGGCGAATTCGTCGAGCGAGCGCATGCTTGACCCAGACCGGGTATAGCGGTACGCGACGGGCTGCTCAACGGATGGGGCGGTTGATGCCTGATTCTCTCGGCGACGAAACAGTGCGGCACGATTGGACGCGCGACGAGATCGCCGCCCTCTTCGACCTGCCGCTGCCGGAGCTGATTTTCCGGGCCCAGCTCGCGCATCGCCGACATTTCGATGCACGCGAAATCCAGCTCTCGACCCTGCTGTCGATCAAGACCGGCGGCTGCCC
>DATMZZ010000217.1:0-7872 GCA_035573175.1 Allostellaceae bacterium | reverse complement strand
GGGTCCATCGAGCGGCCGACATAGCCCCCGGCAAGCGCGCCGCCGAGCACGCCGATCACCGTCGCGGCGGTGTTGCCGCTGCTCTTGCCGATCTGGCTGCCGACGAGGCCGCCAACCGCGGCGCCGCCGGCGCTGCCGAGGATGTTGCCGGCGGTGGGGCTCAAGATCTGCGAGAGCGCGCTGTGGTCGCAGTAGCGTTGATCGGTGCCGTAATAATTTTGCGCGCTTGCGGCACCGGCGTGCAACAGGGTGAGCGTGAGGGCTGCCGCCGCGATCGCGCTCGCGGCGACGGCCCCATGACGGGCAGATCGACAATCAGATCGCTTGAAGAACGGCATCGCGCACCCTGCTTTTGCGGCTTACGACAGCTTCAACATCCGCTTGGCGTTGAGCTCGTAGACCTTCTCGAGATCCTTATCGGATAGGCCGAGCTTATCGAGCATCTTGATGATGTCGCGGATGAACATCGGCCCGCCTTCCGGATCGAACGGGCAATCGGTGCCGAACAGCACGTGATCTGCGCCGAAAAAGTCGAGACCGCAACGCGTGCCCGAGGCCGAGCCGTTGATCGCGGTATCGGCATAGAACATGCGGAAGTAATCGACCGGGCGCTTGCCCTTCTTCTTCATCGCCTCGATGATCTTGGCGTAGCTCTCCTCGGCGCCTTCGCGTGTACCGAGCTGGTCGAGGCCAAGGCCGACGCGGGCTTCGAGGAACGGCACCATCGCGCCGAGATGATGGGTGATGATCTTGAGGTTCGGCCATTTGTCGAAATAGCCGGCGAAGACCATGCGCGCCATCGCCGCGCTCGTCTCATAGGGCCAGCCGAAGACCCACCAGATGTCGAATTTCGAGCCGCTCTCGCCGGGATAATCGGCGAATTTCTGCGGCCGTGTCGGATGCATCCAGATCGGCAGATCGTAATGCGCCAGCTTCTCGAAGAGCGGCGCGAATTCCGGATCGTCGAGCGGGCGGCCGTTGACGTTGGTGAAGATCTGGATGCCCTTGGCGCCGAGCTTCTCGACGGCGCGGGTGATCTCGTCGAGCGTCGCTTTCATGTTGTTCATCGGCACCGAGGCGGCGAAGGCGGGGAAGCGCTTCGGATGCTTCGCGACGATCTCGGCCATGCCGTCATTAGCGATCCTGGCGAGCTCGGGCGACTGCTCCGCCGGCGCGACATATTCGACCGCCGGCATCGAAAGGGTGAGGATCTGCTGATAATCCGGCCCGAACTCTTCCATCATCGCGAGGCGCCGGTCGAGATCGTAGAGCACGGGAATGTTGGTCCAGCGCCGGATCGTCGCCTTATTGGGAATGACCTCGACCATTTTGTCGAAATAGGTCTTGGGGAAGATGTGCGGGAAGATGTCGATCTTCTTCATCGGGCGCCTCGGTGGTTTCTTCTGTGGGCGCATCATAAGCGGTGACGCCGCGCGCGCAATCGCCGTTTTGCCCATCTTGATTGCTGCTCGCGCGACCACCGCCTAGCCAACCTAGGTCGCGCTCGCAGGGCCGTCCCGCTCCGCGCGCTCTTCGCGCGCGAGCCCTGTGGGGGCCAATCGCGAAGAGCGATTGTCCGGGGCGGCTGTGGCGGCTGCGAGCGCGACCGTGTAAAGAGTCACCAATGCCTCCAACGAAACTCGATGCGCTCTATGCGGAGATCCGTGCCTGCACGGTCTGCGCGGATTTGCCATTGGGGCCGCGGCCGGTGGTGCGCGGCAAGCGCTCGGCGCGGCTGATGATCATCAGCCAGGCGCCGGGCACCAAAGTCCATGAGACGGGCTTGAGCTTCAACGATCGCAGCGGCGACCGGCTGCGCGATTGGCTCGGCGTCGATCGCGAGACGTTCTACGACGAGCGCCGCATCGCCATCCTGCCGATGGGGCTCTGCTATCCCGGTCGCTATGAGCGCGGCGGCGATCTGCCGCCGCGGCCGGAATGCGCGCCGCTCTGGCATGAGCGCGTGCTCGGCCTCTTCCCCAACCTCGAGCTGATCCTGCTCGTCGGCTCCTACGCGATCGACTATTACCTCGCGGATCGCAAGTCGCGCATGGCCGACACTGTCGCATCGTGGCGCGAGTATTTGCCGCGCTACTTCCCGTTGCCGCATCCCTCCTGGCGCACGGTGCTGTTCGAGCGCAAGAATCCCTGGTTCGAAGCCGATGTGCTGCCGGCGCTGCGCGGCCGCGTGAAGAAACTGCTTTAGCTCAGAAGAAGAGCGTTAGCTTAGAAGAAGAACAGGCCGTGCGCGCCCGCCGCGGCGCCGATCACGGTGATGAGGCTCAGCGTGAGCAGCGTCCAATGCAGCCGCGCGACGACGCGGAAAGTCGCTTCCGGTGCGGCTTTGGCGCGGGCTTCGAGCCAGCGATGGAGGAACAGCGGCTCGGCAACGAACAGCATCAGCGTGAAGATCAGCCACACCAGCACCATCGCGTCCATCCACCAGAAGCTCGCTTCGGCGAAGCGGCTCCAGGCATCGAGCTTCCAGACCATATAGAGGCCGCTCAGCCCGGCGAGCAGTGTCGAGACACGCGATTGATTGGCGAAGCGGCGCTCGACCCTATCGAAGAATTGCAGCTGCTCCACGGGTGATTTGAAGCGCCGCACCGCCGGCAGCAACACGGTTGTCACCATGGCGACGCCGCCGATCCAGAAGACGATCGCCAGGATATGGATGATGCGCGCGATGGTGACGTCGTCCATGCGGCCGTGTCCTAGTCGCGCTCTCCGGCCTCGATCCGCTCCATGTCGTCATCGGAGAAGCCGAAATGGTGGCCGATCTCGTGGATCAGCACATGGCGCACCACCGCGGCGAGGTCCTCGCCGGTCTCGCACCAATAATCGAGCAGCGGCCGGCGATAGAGGAAGATCATATCGACATCGTTGCGCGTCACCGCCACGCTTTGATGTGGGATCGCGACGCCGCGATAGAGGCCGAGGAGATCGAAGGGGGTTTCGAGCTCCATCTCCTCCTCAGTCTCCTCATCGGGGAATTCCTCAACCCGGATGACCACGGCCCCCACATGCCGCCGCAATTCCTCTGGTATAGTGGCGAGTGCCTGCTGCGCCAGGCTCTCGATGTCGGCGGCGGAAGGCGGAAGCTGGCTCATGCCAATCTACTTCGTTGGAGCAATGGAGGCGGCAAATGGTCGAACGGCTGGTCGGTGCAAAGCGCAAGGAAGCAGTCGCGGAGCTCAGAGGCTGGGCCGAGGTCGAGGATCGCGATGCGATCCGGAAAACCTATCATTTCGGTACCTTCAGCGAAGCCTGGGCTTTCATGTCACGCGTCGCGCTGCTCGCTGAGAAGATGGATCATCATCCCGAATGGTTCAATGTCTATAACCGGGTGGAGATCGTGCTCGCGACGCATGACGTCGAAGGCTTGAGCGACCGCGATATCAAGCTCGCCCATGCGATCGACGAGATCGCCCCCCAACGCGATCGTTAGGGTAGCGGGATCGCGGCTAGGGGCGATCGCAGTTAGGACGACACGCCGCAAGCAGCGGCGGCACGCGGCCGGGTAGCGTCGCCGCGCCGCGCGTGTTATTTCTCTCGGCCCCCGTAATTGGGGTGGCGTAAATGGGGAGGCGTAAGAGCCCCGATGGCGAATAAAGTTTATCCCACACCCGAAGCGGCGCTCGAAGGCGTGTTGCGCGACGGCATGATGATTCTGTCCGGCGGCTTCGGCCTCTGTGGCACACCCGACGCGCTGATCGACGCGATCAAGAAGGCGGGGACCAAGAATCTCACCGTGGTTTCGAACAATGCCGGCGTCGATGGCGCCGCGCTCGGCCTGCTGCTCGAGACACGGCAAATCAAGAAGATGGTCTCGTCTTATGTCGGCGAGAACAAGCTCTTCGCCGAGCAATTCCTCAAAGGCGAGCTCGAGCTCGAATTCAACCCGCAAGGCACGCTGGCAGAGCGCATCCGCGCTGGCGGCGCCGGCATCCCTGCCTTCTTCACCAAGACCGGCTACGGCACGGTGATCGCCGAAGGCAAGGAGACGCGCGATTTCGATGACGAGCATTACGTGATGGAGCGCGGCATCGTCGGCGATCTCGCGATCGTTCATGCCTGGAAGGGCGATACCGAAGGCAATCTCGTCTATCGCAAGACGGCGCGGAACTTCAATCCGGTGATGGCGACGGCGGGCAAGATCACTGTCGCCGAGGTCGAGCATCTCGTGCAGCCGGGCGAGATCGATCCGGATCACATCATGACGCCGGGCATCTACGTCCAGCGCATCGTACATATCAAGAATCCGGTGAAGCGCATTGAAGTGCGCACAGTGCGGAAGAGAACCTAGGAAGTGAATTTTCTTATCGTCATGCCCGCGAAGGCGGGCATCCAGTGTTCCTGGACTCCCGCTTTCGCGGGAGTGACGCGGTTGAGTTGTTCGCGTTAAAGCGATCGAGATTGAGGAGATCTGAGATGCCTTGGACACGCGATCAGATGGCGGAACGCGCGGCGAAAGAGCTGCGCGACGGCTTCTACGTCAATCTCGGCATCGGCATCCCGACGCTCGTGTCGAACTACATTCCGCCCGGCGTCTCGGTGCAGCTCCAGAGCGAGAACGGCATGCTCGGCTTCGGACCCTTCCCCTATGAGGGCGAGGAAGATCCCGATCTCATCAATGCCGGCAAGCAGACCGTCACCGAACTGCCGACGACGAGCTTCTTCTCCAGCGCCGACAGCTTCGCGATGATCCGCGGCGGCCACATCAACATCGCCATCCTCGGCGCGATGCAGGTGGCCGAGAATGGCGACCTCGCCAATTGGATGATCCCGGGCAAGGTCGTCAAAGGGATGGGCGGCGCGATGGATCTCGTCGCCGGTGTCAAGAAAGTCGTCGTCGTGATGGAGCATTCGGCGAAAGACGGGCCGAAATTGCTCAAGCACTGCACCCTGCCGCTCACCGGCTCGCGCGTCGTCGACATGCTGATCACCGATCTCGGCGTGTTCGAGATCGACCGGCACGGCAAGGGCGGCGTCAAGCTGACCGAACTTGCGCCCGGCGTGACGCTCGAGGAAGTCCGCGCGAAGAGCGAAGCGACGATCAACAGCGGGAATTGACGCTTAATTTCCCTCTCCGCCCTCGATGGCGGAGAAGGAAATTCCTAGCGATCACCGGTCCTTGATCGCGTCGAGCGCTTGCGCGACGGTGCGGGCTTCGTCGCTGCCGGGCTGCATCTTCTCTTTCACCTTCTCCCAATCCGCGCGCGCGGTTTTGAAATCGCCTTGCTGCGCGGCGTGAAGGCCGAGATACCACAGCACCGCTGGCTCATCGGCATCGATCGTCTGGATGCGCTCGAGCAGCGCGACGACTTGCGGGGTCAGCTCCTGCGATAGGGGCTTTCCCGCCATCAGCGCCTGCGCCTCGGCCATCAGCACGGCGGGATCGTTGGGCTTCAGCTTCTCGGCCTGCGCGAATGCCGCGGCGGCCTCGTCCGCCTGGCCGAGCACCGCATAGGAACGTCCGAGGCGCAGCCAGCCTTCGACATTGTCAGGGTGCTGCTTCATCTCGTCGGCGAGCTTCGCGACCATACCGCGAATTTGGTTGAGCTGCGCTTGTTGCTGCGCCATTTGATCGCGCTCGGCCTGGCGATCGGCATAAGGATCGTCTTGTAGGCCGGGCGAGCCGAGCCGCAGATAAAGCCCGCCGGCGATCAGCACGATGGCCAGCGCCAGCGCGGCGGCGAGCAGCGGCTTGCGCGCGCCGCCGGTCGCCGCCGCCTTGTCCTCGCTATCGGCGGCGAGCAGCCGGCGCTGCAATTCGAGCCGCGCCGTCGCCGCTTCGCTCTCGGCCACCGCGCCCCGCGCGACTTCGCGCTCGAGCTCCTTCAACTGGTCGCGATAGACGGCGCGGTCGAAAGCCTCGCGCGTCGCCGGCGCGCGCGCCGGCTTCAGCAGCGGGCCGAGCACCAGCGTCAGCACGATCAGCGTCGTGCCGAGGATCGCGAGGATCAGCGCCAGCATCAGTTCTCTTCCTCGATCAGCCGCTCGATGCGGCGCGCTTCGGCATCGCTGAGCGGCGCGACCGGCGCCGCGGCTTTGCGCTTGCGCAGATAGATCAAGGCGCCGCCACCGGCGAGCAGCAGCACGATGATTGGCCCGAACCAGAGAAGATAGGTTGCGGGTTCGACCGGCGGCTTCAACAGCACGAAATCGCCATAGCGGTCGGTCAGATATTTCGTCGCCTGCGCATCCGTATCGCCCGCGGCGATGCGCTCGCGCAGCAGCACGCGCAGATCATGCGCCAGCGGCGCATTCGATTCGTCGATCGTCTCGTTCTGGCAGACGACGCAGCGGAGCTCCTGGCTGATCGCGCGCGCCCGCGCCTCGAGCGCGGGATCGCTCAGCCGCTCGCTCGGCTCGACGGCGAATGCGGGTGGGGCGAGTGCGGCCCTTTCGAGCACGAGGGGCGCGAGCAGCACCAACGCGAGCAGGGCGAGGATCGCTTTCACGAATGCTGCAACTGCTGCACCAGCGGCAACAGCTCCCGTGTGACTTGGCGCTCGCTCAGCGGTCCGACGAAGCGCTTGCGGATACGGCCTTCCTTGTCGATGACATAGGTCTCGGGCACGCCATAGACGCCGAAATCGATCGCGGTGCGGCCGCTCTCATCGACACCGATCGCGTGATAGGGGTCGCCGAGCTGCTTCAGAAAGCGCTCGGTGTCGGGCTGCTTGTCCTTATAGGCGATGCCATAGACCGGCACGCCGATCTGCTTTTCCAGTCCCATCAGCAGCGGATGCTCGTCGCGGCAAGGCTCGCACCAGGACGCGAAGAAATTGACGACCACGACCTGGCCTTTGAGTGCAGCGAGCGCGATGCCTTGTCCGCCATCGAGTCCCGCCAATTGGAACGCCGGCGCCGGCTTGTCGATCAGCGCCGACGGCAGCAGCTGCGGATCGCGGTTGGGGTTGAGCGCGAGAAGAAAATAAACCGCAACGGCGACAAAGAGCGCGACCGGCAGCAGAAACAGCAAGCGCCGCAACGCTTATTCTCCCGGCGCGGGATGCGCCGCCGGCAAGCGCCGGCGCGAGGCGACACCGACGCGCCAGCGTCGGTCGCTGAGGCTGAGCACACCGCCGAACGCCATGATCACCGAGCCGATCCAGATCCACGGCGTCAGCGGCTTCCAATAAGCGCGGACGGTCGAGCCGTTGCTGTTATCGGGATCGCCCAGCGCGACATAAAGATCGGCGAGGAGATTGCTGCGGATCGCGGTGACGCTGGTGGTCATCTGCTGCAGCGGGAAGAAGCGCCGCTGCGGATGCAGCACCTCGATGGTCGCGCCGTTGCGCCGCACCTCGATGGTCGCGCGATCGGCGGTGAAATTAGGGCCCTGGATGCGTTCCGTGCCGTCGAATTTCAGCACATAGCCCGCGATCGGCAGCGTATCGCCGGGATGCAGCATCTGAATCTGCTCGACCTCGAAGGCGGAGGCGGCGATGCCGGCGACGCTGACCGCGAGGCCGAAATGCGCGATGGTCATCGCGTAAGAAGCACGTGGCAGGTTGCGCGCGCGGCGCCAGGTCTCGACCACGCCGGCGCGGAACAGCTTCACGCGCTCCGCCCATTCGGTGATCGCGCCGATGCCGACCCAAGTGGCAAGCGCGAGGCCGAGCAGCGCGAGGATCGGCTTGAAGCCGGCGAGATAGAGGCCGACAAGCGCGACCAGGAGCGCCGCCGCAAAAGCGAACCACAGCCGCTGCAGCGCGCCGCGCAGATCGCCGCGCTTCCAGGCGAGCAGCGGCCCGACCGCGACCGCGAGCAGCGCCGGCACCATCAACGGCACGAAAGTGCGGTTGAAGAAGGGGAAGCCAACCGACAGCTTCGGCCCGCCGATCGTGTCGAGGAAGAGGGGAT
>DATMZZ010000216.1:0-2781 GCA_035573175.1 Allostellaceae bacterium | reverse complement strand
TCTTTCGAGGCGCCCGAGGGAAGCAACGTCCTCCGTTCGGCGCTCGAGGCCGGCTACAACCTGCCCTATAGCTGCCGCGCCGGTGGCTGCTCGACCTGCAAGGCGCATATCAGCGAAGGCCGGGTCGATCACGCGCTCTCGACCGATACCTACCTGCCGCAATCGCTGCGCGACCAGGGCTTTGCGCTGCTTTGCCAGGCGAAGCCGCTGAGCGATCTCGTCGTCGAGATTGAGGAGCTGACGCTTCACCTCGCGAAGCCGAACATCGTGCCGTGCCGGGTGAAGAAGATCCTCAAGCTCGCGCCCGATGTAATCGCGCTGCATCTGCGCACGCCCTACAACGACAATATGCTGTTCGCGCCTGGGCAGTACGTTGATTTCTTGCTCGAGGGCGACAAGCGCCGCTCTTATTCCATTGCCAATGCGCCGCTGCTCGAAGGCGGCATGATGGATATCGAGATCCATATCCGTCATTCGCCGGGCGGGTTGTTCACCGATCGCGTCTTTTCGAAGCTCAAGGTCAACGAACTGCTGCGCTTCGAAGGGCCGCTCGGCACCTTCTATCTGCGCGAGGAAACCAACAAGCCGGTCGTCTTCCTCGCCAGCGGCACCGGCTTCGGCCCAATCAAGGCGATCATCGAATATGCGCTGAAGCGCAAGATCAACGAGCGCCGGCCGATCATGCTCTATTGGGGCTGCCGCACGCGCCAAGACCTCTACATGTTCGACCTGCCCGAGCAATGGGCGCGCGAGACGGAGAATTTCCGCTTCGTGCCGGTGCTGTCGGACGCACTGCCGGAAAACAATTGGACCGGCCGCACCGGCTTCGTCCATCGCGCGGTAATGGAAGATCTACCCGATCTCTCGGGCCACCAGGTCTATGCCTGCGGCGCGCCGGTGATGGTCGATGCGGCACGACACGACTTCACCCGCGCCGGCGGCCTGCCGCCGGCCGAGTTCTTTGCCGACGCCTTCCTGACCGAGGCGGAACTCGGCAGGCAGCCATGATATAATCCCGCCGATCGAGGGAGGGGCCTATGGACGACGTCACGACGATCGAAAACCCCGTCTTCAAGCCGAGCAATCAGGAATCGGTGGTGAAGCCGGCGATGCTCTCGCATGGCACGATGCAATGCTACAACCTCACCGAGACGCGGAAATTCTATGAGGAATTCCTCGGTCTTGAATGCGTGCGCCAAGGCAAGCCCGCGATCTTCGTGCGCTGCGGCACCAAGTTCCACATCGTCGCCGTGCAGGCCGGCAATTCGCTGAAGCCGGCGCATCTCCATAATCACTGGGGCCTCGAAGTCGGTAGCCGCGCGGAGGTCGATCGCGTGCACAAGGCCGCGCAGGAGCTCAAGGAAAAATACAAGATCGGCACGATCCTCGATCCTGCGCTCGGCCACGGTGTCTACTCATTCTATATGGAAGACCTCGACCATAATTGGTGGGAGGTCCTCTTCTATGACGGCTTCCAGCATGACGACGCCTTCGATTTCGGCGATCGCTTCGCGATGGACGCCAACCCCGTCGTCGAGGATCTGAGCGAAGAGCGCACGCGTCAGGGTGGCTGAGCGCTAAAGATCGAAGCCGAAGAGGCGATCGAGCGAGAACGCGCCGCCGCCATTGACCAGGAAAAAGAGCGCGATCACCGCCCACACCAGCGGGTATTCGGCGCCATGGATCGTCCAGAAATAGCCGTCGCGCTTTCCATGCGCGGCAGCCGATAGCGCCAGGAAAATAAAGATCGGCAGCGCAGCGAGCCGCGTGAAAAGCCCAAGCGCCAGCAGCGGCCCGGCGATCAGCTCGGTCGCGGCGACAACCAGCGCCCAGAACTTGCCCGGCCGATAGCCCCAATTCTCCAGCGAGGCCGCGAGCTCGGCGAGATTCGCCGGCACTTTGCTTTCAGGAAAGAAGCCGAACAGCTTTTGCAGCGCATGCGGCACCAGCACGAACCCGGCCGTCGCGCGCAGCAGCAGCCAGGCCCAGGGGCTTAGCGCATCGTAGAGCGCGTGCACGACAGCTTCGCGCCCTACTCCGCCACCATGTCCTTGAGCGGCACGGTGCCCTTGGAGAGGCCGAGCTGCTTGCAGGCATCGACCCACCATTGCATCTGCGCCGCCGTCATATCGGCGATGAAGGTGCCGAGCCCGACCGACATCGCCACCTGCTCGGGCAGGTGCAGATAAGTGACGAGCGTCTTGCGCGCTTCCTTCTCGTTCTTGCCGATGAAATCGATCGCCTCGCGCAGCGACTGCTTGAAAGCAGGTGCGACATCGGGGTGCGCCGCTTTGAAGCTGCGCGTCATCGCCCAGGCCGAATAGATCGTGAAAGGATCGGCAAGATCGGCCTGATAATCGGCGACCAGCGTGCCGCTCTTGGCCGCGAGGATCTGGTCGGTGAAAGGCGCGGCGGGCAGCGCGATATCGATCTGGCCGTTCTTCAACGCGTCGTTCATCCGATTGATCGGCACTTCGATGAAGGTGACCGAGCCCGGATCGATACCGCGATCCTTGAGCCATTTCATGAAGGCGATGTGGATCACGCTTTGCAGACCCGGCACGCCGATCTTCTCGCCGCGATAATCGGCCGGGCTTTTGATCGTGAGGCCCGTGCGCGCGATGGCGCCGCCCGACGAACCGGTCTTCGCCTGACCGTTAGCGCCCGCGACGATCTGCAGGTCGGCACCGCCCTCATCGGCGAAGAGCACAATGGTCGGATTGAGGCCGGCGATCTGCGAGGTGCCGGCGATGAGCGCCGCGGGCTGGTTCGAGCCGATGG
>DATMZZ010000215.1:0-16616 GCA_035573175.1 Allostellaceae bacterium | reverse complement strand
AGACGCTGGCCGAAATACAGCACGACAAGCGCCGCCACCGCGCCGCCGCCCAGCGCGCCGGGACCAAAGTGCAGCGGCACCAGGGCCAGCGCGATGGCCAGGCCGAGGCTCGCCAATGCCCAAAGCGCGATGACGATGCGATCGAGTTTGCGCCACGAGACGAAACGCTGCTCGCTCGCCGCGACCAACGCGGCGCCGATCATCAACGCGAGTGCCGGATAAACCGGCAGCAAATAATTCGATAGCTTCGTCGGTACGAGTTCGAGCACGATCCAGAACGGCACGCCCCAGGCAATGAGGAAGCGCTCGGCATCGGCGCGGCGCTGCTGCCAGCCCCAAGCGATCGTCGGCCCGAGGAACAGCGTGCCGGGCCAGAAGCTGATCATCAGCAGCGCGAGGTAATAAAGCGGCGGCGCGCCGTGGCTTTCCTGCGCGCCGATCAGCTTGCCGAGAAAATCCTGGCCCAATGAGTCGCTGAGGAATTGCCCTTGCGTCGCGGTCGAGATTGCGATCAGCCAGGGCAGAACGATCAGCAGCAGCAGAACAATGCCCGCGATCGGTCGCAGATCGCGCAGCCAGCGCGCCTGTCGCTCGCTGATGGTGAGGGCAATGATGGTCAACGCCGCGACCAGCGGCGCAACCGGTCCTTTGACGAGGATACCGGCGGCCAGCGCCGCCCAGAACAACAGCGCGATGCCCAGCGGCGCGCGCAAGCCGGCCTTTGCGTCGAGATAGATGCGCGCCAACGCGAGCTGCGCGGCAGTGATGAAGGCGAGCAGCACGGCATCGGTCTTGGCGAGATGCGCCTCGATGCCGAGACCGAGCGAGGCGGCGAGCAGCCCCGCGCCGATAAAGGCGGCTTTGCGTCCGACCAGCCGCGCGCCCATGCCGAAACTCATCAGCGCCGCCGCGGCCGCGGCGAGCAGCGACGGCACGCGGTAGGGCCAAACCGCGTTGCTCTCGGCATCGCTGAACAGCGCGACCGATGCCGCTTGCAGCCAATAGATGCCGGCGGGCTTCTTGTTGCGCGCTTCGTCCTGGAAGCGGATGGCGATCAGGTCATGCGTCTCCAGCATCTGCCGGCTCGCCTGCACGAAACGCGCTTCGTCGCGATCCGTGACCGGCAGATTGACGAGGCCCGGCAGATAAAGCCCAAGACAGAGCAGCGTGAGCAGCGCGTAAGGCCGCCAGCCGAAAAGCGCGCGCTCGATCATTGCGGCCCGATCATTCGGACGTGCGCAGGCTGGGTTGCGTCACGGTCATCGCCGACGCCGTAGCACACTGGACCGCCGCGAGCCAGCGCCTTGCCATCGCGCTATTGGGCGGGCGATCAAATCATCTCGGCGACGCGATCCACCAGGCAATCGAGCACCAGCGGATGGTCACTGAGATAGGGCGCTTTGATGATCTCGGTCTCGGGATGCTCGGCGGCGACGCGGTCGCAAGCGGCATAGACGCGTTTCACGAGTACGCCGGTGAAGAGGAAAAACGGGAAGACCACGATGCGCTTGAAGCCGAGCGTTGCCGCGTGGCGCAGCGCCGGTTCGCTCCGCGGCGAAGCCGTGCCGCCATAGCCGATTTCCGCCCGGCCGAAGCCCATCCCGTCGCACAACATTTGCGCGAGCTTGGCGATATTGGCGTTGGCTTCGGCGTCGCTGGTGCCGCGGCCGACGACCAGCAGCAAGCTCTCGGCGCGCGGAATATCGCGCTTGCCGTGCCGCTCGCCTTCTTCGATGCGGGCAGCGGCGGCGTCGAGCAATTTTGGCTCGATCGATAGCTCGCGGCCGAAGCGCATCTCGATCTGCGGAAAATCCGCCGAGAAGCGTCTGATCTCGGAGGGCAGGTCGTTCTTCACATGGGTCGCGGCGAAGAGCATGGCGGGCAGCACCAGGATACGCTGTGCGCCCTGTGCAACCAGCGCCGCGAAACCTTCGCGGATCGTCGGCTGCGCGAATTCGAGATAGCCGTATCCGACATCGTGTTCGGGGAGGCGCGCTTTGAGCCCGGATGCGGCTCGCGCGAATTCGGCAACGGTTTCGGGATCACGGCTGCCATGGCCGCAGATCATCACCGCCGTCTTCATCGCCTGCTCGCTTTCCGCCCGCTCGCTTTGCACTTGTCTTTCATGCCCTGCGCGGCCGATCTTGCCGCATGTTCCTGCCGTCCGCATCCGATCCCGTCGCGATCTTGCTATTGGCGCTGGCCATCGATCTGGCCTTCGGCGAAATGGCAGTGGTGTTCCGCTTTTTACCGCATCCGGTGGTGATCGTCGGCCGCGCCATCGGCTTCTTCGACCGGCGCCTCAATCGCGAGACGCGCAGCGATGCGGCACGACAATTCCGCGGCGCCATCACGGTGATCGTGGTGGCCGGCGCGGCGGCGGCGGTCGGTTGGGCGATCAGCGAATATCTCCGCGTCGTGCATTATTCCTGGGCGATCGAGGCACTGCTCGTCGCGGTCCTGCTGGCACAGCGCAGCCTCTTCGAGCATGCCGCCGCGGTCGGCCGCGCCTTGCAGACGGATGGGCTCCAAGGCGGCCGCGCGGCGGTGGCGAAGATCGCCGGCCGCGATCCCGAAAGCCTCGACGAATACGGTGTCGCGCGTGCGGCGATCGAATCGCTGTTCGAGAATTTCAGCGCTGGCGTGATCGCGCCGGGTTTCTGGTATCTGCTGTTCGGCCTGCCCGGACTCTTCGCCTACAAGACCGCGAGCACACTCGACAGCATGATCGGTCATCGCTCGCCGAAATATCTCGCTTTCGGCTGGGCAGCGGCGCGGTTCGATGACGCGCTCAATTGGATCCCGGCGCGGCTCACCGCGCTGCTGATCTGGCTCGCGGCGCTGGCGCTGCCTGGCGCACAGGCGGGCGCCGCGATCCGCGCCACGCTCGGCGATGCGCGCAAGCATCGCTCGCCGAATGCCGGCTGGCCGGAGGCCGCGGCGGCTGGCGCGCTCGGCCTCGCCCTCGGCGGTCCGCGCCGCTATCTCGATACGGTGATGAGCGAGCCGTGGCTCGGCAGCGGCCGCGCGCGGGCGACCATCGTCGATATCGGCACTGCGCTGCGGCTCTACCTCGCCGCTGCCGCATGTTTCGCGGTTTTGCTGCTGCTCATCCTCGCCGCGCGGCATTTTCTCTAAGCGAGACTCTTCTTAAGGGAGCAGGGGCACCGCGCAAATCGCCGCATCCGGCAGGCGTTCTTTCGAGAGATTCAGGATCGCGTGTGCGCGGATGCCATCGGCGATCCAGGCATAGAAGGCGAGAGTGCCGTGCGGTGGCGGCATATCGTGCGGCGGCCCCAGCGCGACGACAACATTGCCGAAACGCGCCGCCCGCATGGCGAAGGCACCGCAATCGAGCCGGCTCTCGCGGAAGGCGGGATCGCGCTCCGGCGCGCCCCAACGCTGGGTGACACTGTCTTGCAGCTCGCGCGGCAGGGTCGAGAAATAGACGCCGTAATCGCCGCGCTGGAACGTCTCCTCGGCATCGCTGCCGAGCAGCGCGCGCATCAAGGCATCGCCATCGGCGGGGATCTTCTCGACGCGATAGCCTTCGGCTTTCAGCGCATGCAGCCTATCGATCGCCGATTGCAGTGTGTCGGAGTCGAGGATCAGCACGAGTTTGCGCTCGCTCTTGTCCATGACGGTCAGCCTTTCAGCGCGAGCGGCAAGCCCGCGGCCATGAAAACAACGCGCTGCGCCAGCCGCGCGATGCCTTGATTCAATCGCCCGGCATGGTCGCGGAATTCGCGCGCCATGGCGTTGTCGGGCACGATGCCGAGCCCGACCTCGTTCGCCACCATCACCACGGGGGCTTGGAGCTTGGGGAGGACGGAGAGCAGCCGCTCGATCTCGAAACCGACATCGCGCTGGGCGCCCATCAGATTGGAGAGCCACAAGGTCAGGCAATCGATCAGCACCGGCCGCGTCGCTTCGCCGAGCAGGATATTCACCAGCTCCAGCGGCTCTTCGACGGTCGTCCAGTGAGCGCCGCGGCGGGCGCGATGCGCCGCGATCCGCGCGCGCATCTCGTCGTCGAGCGGTTGGGCGGTCGCGAGATAGAGCGCCGGCCGCGCTGTGCTCTCGATCAGTTCCTCGGCGAAGCGGCTCTTGCCCGCGCGTGCGCCGCCGAGGACGAGAGTGATGGGCGGCAGAACCGCCTTCGTCATGGCACGAGCCGTAGGCCGAAAATCATTCGGTGCGCTTTCCAGCGAAGCTTTCGCCAATGGCCGCCGCGCTGCGATCTCGTCGCTGCCACGGGCCTGTCGGCTTCCCTAGCACGCACCCGGCGCCGGCGCTATCGTCAGCCCCATGGCGCAATACGACGTTACCCTTGCCGCAGCGCGGGCTTTGACGCCGGCGGTCCACGAGCTCGTTCTGAAATCGAAAGACGGCGCGGCGCTGCCCTCTTACGGGCCCGGCGCGCATATCGAGGTCACGGTCACGCTGGCCGATGGCACGCAGGCGACGCACGCTTACTCCCTGCTCGGTGGCACGGTTACCGGCGACGATCCGGCCGATACTTATCGCATCGCGGTCGAGCAGCGCGACGACGGGGCCGGCGGCTCGAAATTCCTCTGCGATCTCGCAATGGGGGCGACGCTCAGCGTCTCCTCGCCGCGCAACGATTTCCCGCTCGAGACGCATCCCGCCAACCGGTTGCTGGTCGCGGGCGGCATCGGCATCGTGCCGATCTTCGCCATGGCGCGGCGGCTGAAGCGCGAAGGCCGCGCCTTCACCCTCGCCTATGTCGCGCGCGATCTCGATCAGATGGCTTATCGCGACGAGGTGTCGGCGCTCGCCGGCGGTCATGTGATCCTCCATGAGGAATCGAGCGAGGCGAAGCCGCTCGATGTGAAGCCGCTCGCGAAGAAGCTTGCCTACCCGTCCGAGGTCTATGTCTGCGGCTCTTATGCGCTCAACAAAGCCGTGACCGCGGCCGCAGGCGCGGCGGGCCTATCGAAGCTCCAGATCCACGAGCAATGCTTCGCGCCGCCGCCGGTCTTCCGGCCCGAGAACAACGCCTTCCACGTGACCTTGAAGCGATCGGGCCTCGAATTCGACGTGTCGGCGGAGTCGAGCATTCTCGAGACGATGATGGTGTCCGGCCACACGCCGAAATTCTATTGCGGGCGCGGCGAATGCGGCATCTGTCCGATGACGGTGGTGTCCTCCGACACGCCGATCGAGCATCGCGACCACACGCTGAAGCCCGATGAGCGCAAGGATCGCATCTGCATCTGCGTCTCGCGCATCAAAGGCGGCAAGCTGGTGCTCGACGCTTAAAGCGCCGCTTTATCTCACCACGCGCGTATAGCCTCTAATTTCGCTCTTATTTTTTCCGTCATGCCCGCGAAAGCGGGCATCCAGTGATTGCCCTGGACCCCCGCTTTCGCGGGGGTGACGAGGAAGTTGAGTGTCTTGTCAGATAAATCCGCGATCAATACGCGGTCTTGTTCACCTGACCGGTGCCGGTCACGTACCAGCGCTCGCTCGGAAACGGCTTGCCCGCGAGCCGCGCCATCATCCAATCGGCAGCCAGCACGGGCGGGCTCGGTCCCAGCGCGACCGACGGCACGCCGCTCAGCCCGTGGCGCGCATCCTGATAAACGACGAGGCGTTTCGGCGCATTCAATTGCGCGAAAAGCTGCTCGGTATATTTGAGCGGCGATAGCTCCTCGGCTTCGCCGGCGAAGCAGAGATAGGCGCATTTGATGCGCTCGACATGACCTTCCCAGGTCAGCGTCTTTACGAATTGATCGAACTTCGCCTCGTCGGTATAGCCGGCCATCCACATGAAGCGCTTCTTGAAGGTCGGCGAGGCCTCTTCGAAGATCGTGTGACAGCCGGGCTCGAGACAGGTCGCGGAGACCGCGGCGGCGCGGAAGCGCGGCTCGTTGGCGACAACGATGGTACCGAAGAACGAGCCGAAGCTCGCGCCGACGACGCCGATCTTGTCGGCATCGATCTCGGGCCGCGTCGAAAGCCAGTTGTAGAGCGCGGGCGCGGCGGCGACCCAATTCTCCATGCTGACGCGGATGCCGAGGAGCGGCGATTCATATTGCCCCGGCCCGTCGACCGCGAGCACGGCGATGCCGCGATTGAGCCAGCGATCGCCGTAGAGCGCGACGCCGCATTCCTTGAAGCTGTCCATGCCGGGAATCGACACCACCGCCGGCACTTTCTGGCCGTCGACGTAATCCGGCGGCAGGTGGTACCAGGCAGGGAGCGCCGTGTCCTTGAACGGGATCCACACCGGCTCGACGCGATGATCGGCGAGGCGCGCGTAATTGGCGTAGCAGGCGCGCTTCTTCTGATTGAGGAAGATGTTCTGCTCGTTGTTCTCGTCGAACGTCCATTGCGACGCGCCCCAATGCACCGCCGCCATGAAGTAATTGTCGCGCGCCGTGATCAGCTCGTCCGCTTCCTCGGCGAGGCGCGCGCGCTGCTCGCGACGCCGTGCGGTCGCTTCGAAAGCCGGGCCGATATCGGCCATCTTCTTGACGCGCTGACGGATCGCCGCGAAATCGGCCAGCGATTCGATGCCGCACGGCGCTTGCAGATAGAAAGAACGCGCCTGATCCCAATCGATGCCGTTCGCCTGGATGATGTTGTCGATGCTCCAGCGCTGCTCGCTGAAGCGGCGGCAATGCGGCTCGCCGACATGTTCGATGATCGGTTGCGGGTGCGGTGTGCTCATCTTCTTATCTCCTCCGTTCCTCGCGTTCTCTCTCAAAGCGGCGGCTGATTGACCGTGGCGACGCGCCAGAGGCGGCCGCCGCCCGGGCCGGGGATATGATCTATCCGTGTCAGTGACAGATTGTCGATGCTGAAGGACAAAGACGTCTCCGGCGCGAGATTGAGTGCCAGCGACAACGCGGCGCGGATCGTGCCGCCATGCGTCACGGCGAGGATGTCACGGCCCTGGTGACGCTCGCTCAGCCGCGCGATCGCGGCATGGACGCGGCGTGTCAGCGCGACGAAGCTCTCGCCGCCGGGCGGAATCTCATGCGCCGGCGCCAGCCAGAAACGATGCCATTCATCGCCGCGCCGCGCCGCCAGTTCGTCGTAGCGCACGCCTTGCCAATCGCCGAAATGCTGCTCGATGAGATCGGGCTCGATGGCGATATCGGGGCCGGGAATTTTGCGCGGGCCGCTCAGCCCGGCCTCGACCAGCGCCGCCGCGGTCATCTGCGTGCGTTTCAGCGGCGTCGCCACCCACACTGCCTCTTTCGGCAGACGATTGGCGAGGCTGGTGAAACGCGCCGTGTCGGCAATATCGCAGGGGAAATCGGTCTGGCCGTAACAGCAGCCTTTGTTGATGGTGACCGGCGCGTGCCGCACCCACCACCAGCGGGTCGTCCCGTCCTTGGTCATGGCGTGGGGCTCATGCCGCTTTACTCAGGACCAGGCCGCCGCGGCGAGCAGCGCCGCCGTCTCGGCGCCCTGCTCGATCGCGCCCAGCACATCGCCGGTCTGACCACCGATCTGGCGCTGCGCCAGCCAACCGATCGCGAGTGCGACGATCCCGGCGACGATGGCGGCGCTGAGGCCGGCGCGCAGGCCAATCGCAACGACGGCGATCGCAAGCGCGATCGCCAACGCAATAAGCACCTGGTTCTGCTCGGGCCGGCCCGCGCCCGCGCCCAGCCCGTCATCGCGCGCCGGATCGAGCCTGTGCATCGCCGCGGGCAGCACGCCGCGCGACAGCGCATGCGCCACGATCAGCGCGGCGAAGACATGCCAGCGCGTGCCGATATCGGCAATCGCGACAACGCGCAATCCGATGCTGAAGATCAGCGCCAGCACGCCGAACGTGCCGATGCGGCTATCGCGCATGATGTCGAGCTTGGCTTCGCGCGTCGCGCCGCCGCCGAAGCCGTCGGCGGTATCGGCGAGGCCGTCTTCATGCAAGGCGCCGGTGATGAGCGCGGTTGTGGCCACGGCAACGAGCGCCGCGGCGAGCGCGGGCAGTCCCAATGCGAAGGCGATGACATAGGCGATGCCGCCGATCGCGCCGATCACCAGGCCGACAACCGGAAACGCCCAGACTGTATCGGCCAGGCTCAGCAGCGGCGTATCCGTTTGCGCGCGGCCAAGCGGCAGGCGCGTCAGGAAGGTGAGCGCGGCAAAGAACTCGTCGCGCCAAGCGTCGCGGAAGGCGCTCATGGAAAGAGTCTTATCCCAAGCGTCCAATTCCCGCTAGCTTGGCCCCCATCGCTCCCAACCCAATCGTCCTAGGAGGCATGGAACTATGGCGGAAAGACGCGTGCCGGCAACGCTCGATGAGATGCGTGCGATCGTCGCGCAATTCCCCGGCGCGGATCAGGACGCGGCGCAGGAAACGGCGGCGCGCGAGGCGGCGCTGACGAAACCGGCCGGCGCGCTCGGCCGGCTCGAAGAGATCACGCACTGGATGGCGACCTGGCAGGGCAAGCATCCGCCAACCTGTGTTCATCCGCGCGCCGCCGTCTTCGCCGGCAATCACGGCGTCGCCGCGCTCGGCGTCTCGGCTTACCCGGCGACGGTAACGGCGCAGATGGTGAAGAATTTCGTCGATGGTGGCGCGGCGGTGAATCAGCTTTGCCGCGCGGTCGATGCCGATCTGCGCGTCTATGAGATGGCGCTCGACGAGCCGACAGCGGATTTCACGCGAGAAGCGGCGATGAGCGAAGAGGAATGCGCCATGGCGCTCGCCTACGGCATGATGGCCGTCGAGCCCGGTATCGATCTGCTCGCCGTGGGCGAGATGGGCATTGCGAACACGACATCGGCGGCGGCGCTCGCGGCGGCTCTTTACGGCGGCGATGCCGCGCAGTGGGTCGGGCCCGGCACCGGTGTTGCCGGCGCGGCGCTCGAGCGCAAACGCGCCGTGGTCGAGCAAGGCGTGGCGCGGCACAAATCGGCGGCGAGGGACGGTTTCGATCTGCTGCGCCGTCTCGGCGGGCGCGAGTTGGCGGCGATGGTCGGTGCGATCATCGCGGCGCGCATGGCGCATGTGCCGGTGCTGCTCGATGGCTATGCGTGTTCGGCGGCGGCGGCATGTTTGGCGGCGGTCGATGCCCCCGGCTCAGAGGTGGGGGCGCTCGATCATTGCCTCGTCGCGCATTGCTCGGCCGAACCCGGGCATCGCCTGCTGCTCGAAAAACTCGGCAAAAAGCCCCTCATCGATTTCGGCATGCGTCTCGGCGAAGCGTCGGGCGCGACCCTGGCAATCGCCATCGTCAAAGCGGCCATTGCGTGTCACACCGGCATGGCGACGTTCGCCGAAGCCGGCGTCAGTGGAAAGGAATCCTCGTGAAGCGTTTTGTTCTCGCCTTGTGCTTTCTCTTTGCCTCGACCCTTGCGGCCAGCACGCAAGAAAAAATCGCTGCTACCACGCTCTTTCAATCGACTGCAACCGCCGCCGGACAGCCGATCGTCTTCCCCGCCGGCCACACCGAGGTCACCGCGCTGATGGTCGATATTCCCGCCGGCGCCGATACCGGTTGGCATAAGCATCCCTGGCCGCGTTACGCCTATGTGGTGTCCGGCGCAGTGACGGTCGAGAACGACGCCGGCGAGAGCAAGACCTATCGGGCCGGCGAGTTCTTCGTCGAGCAGATCAATATTTTCCACCACGGCACCACGACCGTGCCGACGCGGCTCCTCGTCGTCGATCAGGACGTCGCCGGAAAGGGCAATCAGATCAATCGCTAACGGCGTTGACTCGCCTCGGCGGCGCTCGCATCATCGGGCGCGGGAAGGAGAGCCAAGAATGACCACCGTCACCCAGGAACGCGAGAAGACCGTCAGCGGCCCGCCCAAGGCTCTGACCTTCGCGCATGTCAGCATGCCATGCCGCGATCTCGAGGAAGGCAAGCTGTTCTACGGCAAGGTCCTCGGCGGCGAGCTGCATGTCGATACGCCCACTTTCGCTTCCTTCCGCCTCGGCGGCGTCGATGTCGGCATCGGCACAGAGGGCTGCACCTATCTCGAGCCATCGACGGAATATCCGCATTTCGCGTTCTTCTGTGGTCCCGACGAGCTGTTCCAGATGCGCGAATGGCTCGCGCGCTGCGGCATCCCGACCTCCAATCTCTGGACGCGCAGCGGCGTCGAAGCGCTGATGTTCTTCCGCGATCCGTCGGGCAACATGATCGAGCTCTATTGCGAGCGCGGCGTCTCGGGCGCGGATAAATTCCCGCACGGACCGCCGCGCGGCCATGGCACGGCTGTCGATATCGACAAGCTGCGCTATACGAATTGGAAATTGCCGTAGCCGGCAAAGCGGTGCGGCCCGCGCTGCGCCGCAAGATACGCTGTCATCGCGACTGACGCCCGGCTTCGGACCGGGCCGGATATGTCCATGAGTATCGCGAACGATACGACGCATACGCCGCCACCGACCGATGTCTCGGTCAGTCTGCGGCGGCTGGTTCTGATCCGCTGGATCGCCGTTCTCGGCCAGGCGGTGACGGTGTTCGTCGTCCATTTCGGCTTCGGTTTCAAGCTGCCGCTGACCAGCACACTGGTGGTGATCGCGGCGTCGGCGGTGCTCAACATCCTCGCGTCGCGGCGTCGCTTGCCGACGGCGCGGCTCCGCGATCGCGAGGCCGCGGCCTATCTCGCCTATGACACGCTGCAGCTCGGCATCCTGCTGTTCCTGACCGGCGGGCTCGGGAATCCCTTCGCGATCCTGATGCTGGCACCGGTGATCGTGTCGGCGACCATCCTGTCGCGTTCCTCGGTGATCGGCCTTTCGGCGCTGACCGTCGTGGCGATCAGCGCGCTCGCGATCTGGCATCTGCCGCTGCCGCAGCGCGCCTTGCAGCCCTTCGAGCCGCAACCGATCTATGTCCTGGGTTTCTGGACGGCGCTGGTGTGCTCGACGCTTTTCATCTCCGGTTACGCGTGGTCGGTCGCGCTCGAGGCGCGCAAGATGCGCGACGCCTATGCCGCGACGCAACTCGCTCTGGCGCGCGAGCAACGTGTCTCGGCGGTCGGCGGTCTGGCTGCGGCGGCGGCCCATCAACTCGGCTCGCCGCTGGCGACGATCGCGGTCGTCGCCAAGGAGCTGGCGCGCGATCTGCCCGCGGATTCGCCGCATGCCGCCGATGCCGAGCTGCTGCTCAGTCAGAGCGAGCGCTGCCGCACCATCCTCGCCGATCTTGCCCATCACCGCGACGCGGAGACCGCCTCGCCTTACGAGCGGCTGCCATTCTCGGCGTTGGTCGAGGCCGCGGGCGAGCCACATCTCAGCCCCGAGATCGTCGTGCAATATGCCGTCGAGGCGAGCCGCGGTCCCGATGGCAAGCCGCTCGAGGAGCCGCTGGTGGGGCGCAGCCCGGAGATCATCCACGGCATCGGCAATCTCATCCAGAATGCGATCAACTTCGCCCAGCAGGAAGTCGAAGTGACGACGAGCTGGAACGCCGATAAAGTCTCGGTCGATATCGCCGATGACGGGCCGGGCTTTCCGCAAAGCGTGCTCGCCCGCATCGGCGAGCCTTATATCTCGGCGCGCCAGCTCGGCACGCCCTATCATGCCCAGATCGGGGCACAGCATATGGGTCTTGGCATTTTCATCGCGCAAACCTTGCTGGAGCGGACGGGCGCGCAGCTGACCTTCGACAATCTGTCGGATGGCGGCGCGCATATCGGGATCGAATGGCGCCGCCGGCAGCTAGATGCGAACGAGCCGGGACTTTTTCTGCGTGAGGCAGGCGAATGAACGACGAACAGGATCGAATGAATCCCGACACCGCTGCGGCGGCTGCGCTGGCGGGGCAACCGGAAAGCGAACGCACGCTGCTGATCGTCGATGACGACGAGCCGCTCTGCCAGCGTCTCGCCCGGGCGATGGAGCGGCGCGGTTTCGTCGTCCAGACCGCGGATAGTGTCGCCGCCGGGACGCGCCTTGCCGGCGAACGGCCGCCGGCCTTCGCGGTGGTCGATCTCCGCCTCGGCGACGGCAGTGGGCTCGACATCGTCAAGGTGATCCGCCAGACGCGGCCGGCGGCGCGGATCGTGATGCTGACCGGCTATGGCAATATCGCGACGGCCGTCGCGGCAGTGAAGGCCGGCGCGGTCGACTATCTCCCGAAGCCGGTCGATGCCGACGCGGTGGAGCGCGCGCTCCTCGCGACCGACGCGGCTCTGCCGCCGCCGCCCGAGGATCCGATGTCGGCCGACCGCGTGCGCTGGGAACACATCCAGCGCGTCTTCGAGCAATGCGATCGGAACGTTTCGGAAACCGCACGCCGGCTCAAGATGCACCGGCGCACGTTGCAGCGCATCCTCGGCAAGCACGCCCCCCGCAGTTAATCCGGGCGTAGTTAACACGCGTTAAGGTTAACGGTTTTTCTCGCGATCGCCGCGAATATGCGCGGCGGAGTGCAGCTGTCATTTACCTTTCGCAAAAGCTCCTGCGTTAGTTTCAAACCAACGCAAGGAGCTGCCGCGCGCGGCTCGCAAATGGACAAAATGGTACAGGCAGCGATCGATAAAACCGCGAATGTGGAGCATCTGCTCCACGACTTCACCGAGCGGCTGGAGAAGCATCCCTTCGGCTGGCGCGCCGTGGTGCTCAATCTTTCGCGCCTGCGGCCCGACAACCGGCGCGCGCAGCAGATTCGCATCGCCGCGAATACCTTCGAAGGGTTGGTCCGGCATTTCGAAGGGCAGATATTCCTGCTCGCGCAGGGCGACATCGTCTTCATCTGCAAGGACGCCGATGTCGGCGCGGTCGATAACGCCGTCAACAAGGTGCGCTATCTCTTCGGCGACGATCCGCTCGCCGCCGCGATCGACGATATTCAGTCCGACGGCTTCTCGACCTGGTACGATCTCGCGCGCGAATACGTGAAGTTCGCCGGCTTCGTCCAGAATCTCTATCTCGAAGAGCAGCGCCGGCAGAAGCGGCTCGCGGCGATCGCCGGCGATGCGCAGCGCGACGCGCGGCAGCCGATGGATCCGTCGGCGCTGGCCGATCTCGTGAAGATCATCGAACGCGCCGATCTCACCAACGTCATCCGCCGCCAGGCGGTTTGCGCGATCATCCAGAACGAGGCGCCGAAGGCGATCTATCGCGAGGTCTATGTCTCGATTCCCGAGCTGCGCGATGCGGTGATGCCGAAGCGCGATATCGCGTCCGATCGCTGGCTGTTCCAGTATCTGACGCAGACGCTCGATCGCCGCGTGCTGACGATGCTCCGTCGCGGTGATGACAGCGCGCTCGCGCATTCCTATAGCCTCAACCTCAACATCTCGACGCTGTTGTCGCCGGAGTTCCAGGCTTTCGATCAAAGCCTGCGCTCGGGCACGCGCGGTAGCATCGTCATCGAGGTCGAGAAGGTCGACATCTTCAACGACATCGGCGCCTACATCTTCGCGCGCGATTACGTCCGCGAGCGCGGCTACCGCATCTGCCTCGATGGCGTGACGGCGCTGACGCTGCCTTATATCGATCGCGAGCGTCTCGGCATCGATCTCGTCAAGGTGTTCTGGTCGCCCGATCTCGGCGATCCGGCGCGTCCGGAGCGCGCGGCCGAGGTGAAGGCAGCGATCGAGCGTGTCGGCAAGGCGCGCGTGATCATCGCGCGTTGCGACAATGCGGATGCGGTGCGTTTCGGTCACGAGAGCGGTGTGCATCTGTTCCAGGGCCGGCATATCGACCGGCTGCTCTCGGCGAGCAGCCCTGCGGCCCCGCCCATCCGCATGAAGGGCGCCGTAACGGGGCAAGCGGCGGCCGGGGCCCGTTAACACTTAGTCCTTTCAAGAACCTGGGATTTTTCAGGTTTTACTTGCCAGGGAACGGTCGTCGACTTAAAGACGACTGGTGAACCCTGCCGACCTTATTCCGCTGGTCGAACGTCTGAAGCAGACGCAGATTCTCTGCGTCGGCGATCTGATGCTCGACCACTACATCTATGGTCGCGTCGAGCGCATCTCGCCCGAAGCGCCGGTGCCGGTTCTCCATATCGAGCGCGAAGAGCGCACGCTCGGCGGCGCCGGCAATGTGTTGCGCAATCTTCACTCGCTCGGCGTTGCGACCTGTTTCGTTTCGGTGACCGGGACCGATCCCGCTGGCCGCGAAGTCGCGCGTATGGTGGCGGGGCTGGGCAATGCCGAAGCGCATGTGCTGGCCGAGCGCGGCCGCATCACCACGCTGAAGACGCGCTATGTCGCCGGCACGCAGCAATTGCTCCGCGCCGATCAGGAAAATGTTTCGCCGCTGCCCGAAGAGCTGCGCACCGATCTCGTCAAGATCGTTGCCGATGCATTGCCGCATTACAAAGTCACCGTCCTTTCCGACTACGCGAAAGGCGTGTTGAGCGGCGGCACGGCGGCTGAGATCGTTGCGGTGGCGAAAGCCTTGGGCAGCATCGTCGTGGTTGATCCCAAGGGTCATGATTATTCCATCTACCGTGGCGCCGATGTGCTGAAGCCGAACCGGCCCGAGCTTGCGGCAGCGACGAAGATGCCGGTCAGCACCGACGAAGAAGTCGTGAGAGCGGCGCGGTCGCTGATCGCGGCGCATGGTTTCGGCGCGCTGCTGGTTTCTTGCGGCAAGGACGGCATGCTGGTCGTCGAGCCCGAAGGCGAGCCGCTGAAGCTCGCCGCCGAGGCACGCGAAGTCTTCGATGTCTCGGGCGCCGGCGACACGGTTGTCTCGGTGATGGCGGCGGCACTCGGCGCCGGCGCCAGTCTCGGCGACGCGGCGCGGTTGGCGAATGCGGCTGCCGGCATCGTCGTCGGCAAGGTCGGCACCGCGGTGGTCGAGCCGACCGAGCTCGAATCGACCCTGCTCAATCGCGATACGATCGAGCATCGCAAGACGCTGCCGCTTTCCCTGGCGCTTGATCAGGTTGCGCGCTGGCGGCGCAACGGGCTGAAGGTCGGCTTCACCAATGGCTGCTTCGATCTGCTCCATCCCGGCCATGTCGCGCTGCTCGGCCAGGCACGGGCGGCTTGCGATCGGCTCGTTGTCGGCATCAACAGCGATGATTCGGTGAAAAGGCTGAAAGGTCCCGACCGGCCGGTGCAAAATCAGGAAGCGCGCGCCGCCGTGCTTGCCTCGCTTGCTGCCGTCGATGCGGTCGTGATCTTCGACGAAGACACGCCCGAGGAGCTGATCACACAGCTCAAGCCGGAGCTTCTTGTGAAAGGCGCGGATTACCGGCTCGATCAGGTGGTCGGCGCCGAAATCGTCAAAAGCTATGGCGGGCGCGTGATGCTGGCGCCGATCGTGCCCGGCTTCTCGACCACCGCGACGATCGCGCGCGCAGCCCGCTAGGCCCCAGCTATTCGTTAGCCCTCAGATAAAGGTTTCGGGGTCGCCGGCGCTGGGATCGGTCAGCCGCAGCAGCCGCGCGCCCGCGGTTCGCGCGAAACGCAGATGCAGAGCGCGCCGCCGCGCCGGATCGAGCTTTTGTGACGGCGCTTCGCGCAAGATTGCCGCACCGAATCCATCGGCCACCATCAAGCCGCATTCCGCGGGGATCAGCTCCTGCGGGAAGCCTTCGGCGACGGCGAAGTAAAGCTGGTCGCACCATTGGCGATAGTCAGGCCATTTGCGGTCGGAGCGGAAATCAGCTACCGACGATTTGACCTCGACGATTACCAGCGAGCCGTCGCGCCCGAGCGCCAGGACATCCGCGCGCCGTCCATCGGCGAAGGATACCTCGGCCAGCGTCGCGAAGCCGCGCTGTGTCAGCGCGCGGGTCACGCCGCGACAGATCGTTTGGGCGGTATCGCGAATTTCCAGCATGGCCTGACTTTCGGGCAATCGGCGATCAGGAGCAAGGATGGCGAGCGACAAGAATCCACACCGGCTCGATTTCGTGCGCGATGCCTGGCGGCTCGCCAAGCCCTACTTCGTCTCCGACGACAAGAAATGGGCCTGGGGCCTGCTTGCCGCGGTCGTCGCGCTCAATCTTTTCTCCGTTTTTCTCAATGTGCGCTTCAATTTCTGGCGCAACGATTTCTTCAACACCTTTCAGAACATGGACGAGCCGGGCTTTTTCAAGCAGCTCGGCATCTTCACGGTCCTCGCGGTGCTTTTCATCACCACCGGCGTCTACGCGACCTATCTGCAGCAGATGCTGCAGATTCGCTGGCGGCGCTGGCTGACGCGGCAATATCTGCATGATTGGCTCGAAGGCAAAGCCTATTACCGGCTCCAGCTCACCGGCAACGCGACCGACAACCCGGACCAGCGTATCGCCGAAGACCTCAACCGCTTCACCGATACCAGCCTTACCCTGACGCTGGGTCTGCTCAACTCGGTCGTCACGCTGGTTTCCTTCGTCGGCATCCTGTGGGAATTGTCAGGGCCGATCACGATTCCGCTGGGCAGCATGTCGGTCACCATTCCGGCCTATATGGTCTGGTTCGCGATCTTCTATGCGATCGTCGGCACCTACGGCACGATCAAGATCGGCCAACCGCTGGTCGGGCTCAATTTCGCGCAGCAACGCTACGAAGCCGATTTTCGCTTCAGCCTGGTGCGGCTGCGCGAGAATGCCGAAAGCGTCGCGCTCTATGGCGGCGAGGCGCGCGAGCACACGATCTTCATCGGCCGTTTCACCCATGTCGTCGATAATTTCTGGGCAATCATGCGCCGCATCAAGGCGCTC